>JANNPG010000147.1:0-2824 GCA_031399805.1 Betaproteobacteria bacterium
TGAGCGGCGCTTCAATGTACTGGGTGTTGCCGATGATTAGCGCCAGCCTCGGCAGTGCATTCAACGTCGACGGCGATTGCGCGGCCGCGCGCGGAACCCACAGCGGCAGCGCCGAGGAAGACACCAGCGCTCCCGCCTGCATCAGCCAGCGGCGGCGTGCGGCCTGCAATGCCCGTTCCCAGCCTGCGACCTTGTTGCCCGATCCTCTGCTCACCAAAACCTCCACGCCTGTCGTGATTGGGGTTAAATTAATCGCTGCGCCGGACATCCGTCAACTGCGCGCCACAGTATCATAGGATGCCATGCCGAACGATTATTCATGGCTTGCGGTCAAATTGAGCATGCGTTCGCAAGCCCAATTGACATTCGCGCTCGCGCTGCTCGCCGCCGCGCTGGCCGGCTGCGCTTCGGTCGAAACCCAAGTCACCCTGTTCGACCCGGCGCAGAAATTCGCGCCGACGGAGCACGTCGTTATTCTGCTCGACTATCCGGCGCAACCGCACGTCAAGGTCGCGTTGATCGAAGCCCAGGGCAGCGTCGGCGGCAGCGAAGCCGCGTTGTTCGAAGAAACACGCAAACGCGCGCATGCGCTGGGCGCCGACGCATTGGTAAGGCTGGAGGTAAATGCGGTTTATCAGCCGCCGGTGCGCGTGTACGACCCGGCGTATGCCAACTTGTACTATTCGCGCTATCGCTATCCTTACCGCTCGTTTTATTACCCGCCCTACGCGTTCTCGCCTTTCCCTTACGACAACTACCGGTGGGTCGGCGGCGGTAATGTACAAACGCTGAAGGCGGTCGCCATCAAGTACACGGACACGGCGGAGCGCCCGGCCGCACCGTAGTCGCGCGGCGTGCAACGATGCGCGTGCGCGGCACGTAAACGCGTGCACAGCGGATCAACTCAAGAGTGATTTTGGCGCGCCCGCCGGGGTCAATGCCATCAGCCAACAGCTGGCGGGCTTCGTCGCGCTTCTTACTAGTCCTTATTATTCTCAAAAATACGCCGCAGTCGCGCTGACCTGTCTGCTATGACTTTTGATATCCCTTCAACCAAGCGCTTTTCTTCGTTCGACAGATCTAGCGATTTTTCTAGATCCAATGCTTGGGATGGAAGACGTGAGGCTAATTCCATGCCAACACTTGCTATGAACCGTTTATTAACCCCTGCCGCGTCCGCGAGTTTCTCCCAGTGCCGTAACTGAATCCAATTTGGCCGGTTCTCTCCGCCGATCCTGAACGCAAGATTGTGCGTCAGCCCTGGATATACCGCTGTGCATAACAGATCGTAAAATGGAGCAAGCTCAACTCCGGCGGGAATCATTAATAGCGACAGATTTTTGCCGTGCGCGTCGCTATTCCCGATAAGGTAATTAAAGATTACCCAAGAAAGCAGATTTTGCACATCCTTTGCCGGTTCGCGACAGTAATTCCGTAAGATGGCAAAGCAATCGTTGAAGCTGGGCCCACCCTCTTTTTCGTATTTTTTCGAGGAAGGGAGATTCAACGCCTGGCAAAAGTCGATCTGGTGCAGTCTCGTTAACCGTTCGCCCACCCTGGCACGGTCGTATCGCTCAACCAGGTACACCGTTTCCGGTTGTCTATGAAGCGATGCCGTAGGGACGGGTAAGCCCACTTTATCTGCAAGCGTCATGCAAAACATTTCATTGGCGGTGGAATTGGCGAAGCCCGCAATGTCAGGCTTAAGGATATGCGAACTCGGCGCGTTCCCGCGCCCTAGAAAAAGCGCGCCGTCCTTTAGCAGAACTGGAAGCTTGTGCTGCGCGCCCGCGAGCGATAGCCTCAGTTCGTCGTCAGCCGCCATTATGAGCGGCCGCTTCTCAAGCGAGTGCAACATTTCCTTAAGCGGCTTGTCTTCAAGCGGATCGTAGTCACCCGTACCGGGCGGCGCGCGCTCTCGGGCAATAGTAGCGAAATTGCACCCGCGCAATCGCCCCCGATTTCCTCGAGGAGACCAAAGGTATTGTTTTCTGATACCTGCTTCAGGCGCGCGACAGCGCTACGGATCTCGCCTTCTGGCAAAAGATTCTCGAAAAATGGCCGCACGACGTCATCCCCGTACTCGTCCGGGGAAGGGGGAAGCGGAATAGAAAGAGGCACGAAATCAGGCGACCGTAACCACGCGGACGCATAGTGAAAGTACAGCCGTCCTTTCTCCTCGCGAAGCGCCCCGGCCAACTCCGCATTAAAGTAGACGTTAAGGACGTTGGCCATCTTCGGTCCAGAAAGGCTGCTTAGGGCCGAGAGTTGCCGCAAGTCCAAGTCCATTGAGCACTTGAAGAACCTTTCCGATATGGAGCGTCTCTTTGCCGTTCTCCAAATCAGAAAGAAAACGCACCCCCACCCCACAAAGCTGGGCTGCCTGTGATTGTTTTAACAGCATCCGCTTTCTAGCGCTGCGCACCGCATCGCCAACATCTTTGGCGGTAGAGATTTTCCCGATCGGTGTTTTGGTCGTCATTTGGCTACTCAAGGGATATATTTATTACCGATCGGGAATATTATTCGGGCGGAGCTGGCTTGTCAACAATAATATTACCGAACGGGAATATACATGCTCTTGGGTAAGCGTTGCCCCATCCATAACGCGTCTTTATCTTTCGCAAGAAGCCGATTCGGCAGGCGAACACCAAGGCATGGCACAAGGCATTAAAGCGGGCCCGACACTTGGCACCGCACGCGGAGATCGTTGCAAATCTTCTCGGCGGCACAAGTGCGGCACAGCCAGACGACGAGAGTCAGCTAACTACTGGCTAACTTCTTGAATTTGGCGCGCCCGGCCCGATTCGAACGGGCGACCTTC
>JANNPG010000157.1:0-1945 GCA_031399805.1 Betaproteobacteria bacterium
AATCCGTTATGGGGGCGTGGCACACTAAATGCCCTGACAAAACCCCGATTCGCATGCCAATAACAGATAGGCCGTATTCCCTTCACGCAAACTGTCGACCGATCCGCGCAGCGGCGCAATCCGCCGCCATCACCTGGATGAGGACGTTCTGCAAAGGGCGGTGAAGGAAGCCGCGCGCAACGCGGCCGTACGCAAGCCAGTGAGCTGCCATGCGTTTCGTCATTCGTTTGCCACGCACCTGCTGGACCCCGTTAGAGATTCGCTCGCAGCACAATGAACTTCATATACGTATATGTACTGCTCAGCTGCAAGGATGGCGGGTGGTATACCGGTTGTTTGAAGGCGTTCTTTGAACGTCAGAATGAACATCTCTGACGGGGCGGCGACTCGGACGTGTCGACAACCATGATCTACACCCATGTCATGAACAAAGGCGGGCGCGGCGTGAAAAGTCCGCTCGACCGCGTGGAGCAGCGGGTTGCGGAGTATCGCGCCGCCTGATTTCCCGGTCGTAAGAGACCCGATTTGTTCAGCGCTGTGTTACCAGCCTCGCCTCCAGGAGCGCAGACCTGCCTCAGCCCATGGTTCAACGCGGCACGGGCGGGAACGCTGAATCACCGCGCGACGCTGCGGGACGGACTGATCAAGCTTACAATATGGAATAGCGAATCACGGGGGGAATCCACGCCATGCTGAAGCAGAAATCGTCCGACTACCGGGGCTATCGCAACGCCGGCATTCGCCTGCGCGAGGAGATGCTGCCGCAGCTCAGCAAGATTTATGGCGGCCACATGGAGGCGTTTCTCCCCGCGGTCCATGCTTTCGACAAGGCGCACACCGTGATGCTCGTCGAAGAAGGTTTGCTCGCGCTGCCGGCCGGCAAGGACACGCTGTGCGGACTGCGGCAGATGGAAGCGGAGGGAGTCGTCGAGTCGCGCTTGCGGGCCGGCGGCGGCCTGCACTCGGGCGAGCAGTACCTCATCCGCCTGCTCGGCGAGGACATCGGCGGCCGCTTCCATCTGGCGCGCAGTTCAGGCGACCTGAGCACGATAGGGATCAACACCCTGCAGCGCGAGAAGCTGCTCGCCCTCATGCGCGCGGTGAATCGCCTGCGGCGCGTGCTCATCGATCTGGCGCGCAACCACACCGATACGATCCTGCCGGGCTACAGCTTCGGACAGCACGCCCACCCGATGACGCTGGCCCACTTCTGGCTCTCGTGGGTGGCGACGCTCACGCGCGACTTCGATCGCCTGCATGGCGCCTATCGCCGCGTCAATGTCAGCCCGGCCGGCGCGGCCATCATGGTCGGCTCCAACTTCCCGGTCAACCGTGAGCGTACCGCGGAGCTGCTCGGCTTCGATGCGGTCCACGAGAACTGCGCGGACGCCATCCTCGAAATGAACGCCGACGACAGCCTCGATGTGCCGGCGGTGATCGCCGTCCTCTACCACTCCATGGCCAAATGGGCGGATGACCTCATACAGTGGAGCACCAGCGAGTATAACTTCATCGATTTTCCCGATCGCTACTGCAATACGTCGTCCATCATGATGCAAAAGAAAAACGTGATTGGGCCGGCGGAAGTCAAGGGCGCATCGGCCGAGGCGCTGGGCTGCTTTGTCACCTCCTACCACGCGCTGAAAGGCACCACGGGACTGCCGATCCAGGAGCGCTACTACGCGCTCGAAATGTTGTGGCGTGTCGCCGATAACGCCGTGCGCGATCTGGGCTGGTTCTGCGACATGCTACCGGCGCTTGAGATCCGCAAGAAACATATGCGCGAGCAGGCCTGGCGCCATTGGGCGACTGCGACGGATCTCGCGGGCGCATTGGTGAGCCAGCAGGACATGCCATGGCGGACCGCCCATCAGATCGTCGGCATACTCGTCAGGCTGTGCGAGGAGCGCGGTCTCGGGCCCGCTGACGTTACGCCGGTATTGCT
>JANNPG010000203.1:0-5193 GCA_031399805.1 Betaproteobacteria bacterium
GTGTATCGTCGGGCGGCCTATTATGTTCATCGCATTCTGAAAGGCGCGAAACCGGGCGACCTGCCGATTGAACAGCCGACCAAGTTCGAACTGGTCATCAACCTGAAAACCGCTAAGGAGCTCGGCATCAAGATTCCCAACTCGATCTTAGTGAGCGCCGACAAGGTGATCGAATGAAGCGCAAGACCGGACAGGTGTCGGGCTACGTCAACAGGCTTGACGCCGCCCGATCCCTCATCCCCAACCCTTCCACCCCTCAAGGGGGTGCTGTAACGAGTCCCGGGGGGAGACGGGAGCGTCGAGCGGAAATGGCTTATCAACCATTTCCGGAGTGCTTAACGACGGCCGGCTTGCGTCGCCGCATCGGAGCGGACACGCCGTGCCGATCAACGCGGCGGGCGTTATTGCAGTTTTTCCTGCAACCAGACTTTGATCAGCGATTGGTACGGCACGTCGCGAGAGTTCGCGGCTGCCTTGATACCTTCAAGCAGATGGGCGGGCAGGCGCAAGGAAATTGTCCGGGTCGACGGTTTCAAATTGGGAAACACTGCGCGCACCGACTTGGCCGCGTCAAAATACTCCGTCGTATCGTGTGTTTGCCAGAATCTGCGTTCCGCGGTTTCGGATTTGAACGCCGGTACCCGCTTAAGCTTCTTGCTCATAAACCATCCTTTCCTTCCGATGCATATCCCGCGCCGAGATCACGCGAATCCGCGCACCGCCGGTGCGCAAGGTAAAAATGACTACCAGCCGTCGACCCAGCAAGGTTTGCCCAAGCGCCCGAAATCGCGGCTCTGTTTGCGAATGTCGCTCGTCCGCAGTGACAACAAGGGGCGCGACAAAAAATATCTGCTCCGTCTCCATCATTGTAACGCCGTGCTTTTCGTTCTTAAGCGTGTTGCCGCCATCCCAATCGAAACCGGTGACGCGTGCAAAGTCGATCATGGTTGTATATTACTATGATATACACACAACGACAAGTGCCCGCAAGGTGATCGAGTGATTTCGCGACGCAGGTTAATCATTGCAATTGGCGCAGGCGCAGTCGTGTTGCCACTGCGCTCCTTCGCGCAACAGCAAGGCAAAGTCTGGCGCGTCGGCTTCCTGGCAGTGCGCCGCCCGGTTTCTCTTGATTCCGATGTTTTCGGTGCGTTACCGCAGGGCATGCGCGAGCTGGGCTACGTCGAGGGTAAGAACCTGGTGATCGAGTGGCGCTTTGCGGATAGGAAGATTGAGCGCCTTCCCGGCCTGGCGACGGAATTGGTACAGTTGAATGTGGATGTCATCGTGACTGCAGGGACGCCCGCCACCAGCGCGGCGCAGAAAGCAACTGCCACGATTCCCATTGTCATGGGAACCGCCAGTGACCCGGTCGGCAGTGGATTTATCAAAAGCCTGGCGCGGCCCGGAGGCAACATCACGGGGCTCACGTACATTCCTGGCGAGGTCAGCCCCAAGCAACTGGAGATGCTGCTCACCATGGTGCCCAGGCTGTCGCGCGTGGCCGTTCTGGTGGATTCGCGCGATTCGTCCCATGCGGAGATTCTGAAAAGCGTCCAGGCCGCGGCGCAGATGACGCGCGCAAAGATACTGCCGGTTGAAGCGCGAACGCCACAGGAGATTGAGCGCGCGTTTTCCGCGATGGTTCGCGAGAAAGCCGGGGCGGTTTTGGTGGTGTCCGGCGGGCTTTTCAACCAGCAAGCGCGCCAGATTGCAGAATTGGCGGTGAAAAAACAACTGCCTTCCATATCTACGAGAGGGGAGTATGCCGAGGTTGGCGGCCTGATGAGCTACGGGACGAACTTCCGCGAGGGTTTCCGGCGCGCGGCAACTTATGTGGACAAGATTCTCAAGGGCGCCAAGCCCGGCGACCTGCCGGTCGAGCAGCCGACAAAATTCGAATTGATCATCAACGGCAAGACCGCGAAGGCGCTCGGCATCAAGATTCCCAACTCGATTCTGGTGCGCGCAGACAAGGTCATCGAGTGACCGGTTCGGATCGATTTGCGACCATTGACGCAGTGGGCGCTTTCCGGCCAATATCCGTTCATGCGTGCGGCGGGTGCCGGCGCAACGACCCGGCAGCGTAAGTCTGCGACCGGATTGTACGGCTTCCGTCGTCATCGATGCCTCTCTGCAAGACTTCGTCAATCCGTCAATCGGGCTGCCATTAATTGAATTCGAATCATGATCGAGGTTAACGAGTGCGTTGATGTGCCGTCGGCGCCGCAAACTGTATGGGACCTGCTGTCGGACCCGCACGCCGTTGTTAATTGTGTGCCAGGGGCAACGCTGGGGGATCAGCATGAGGATGGGTCGTTCGACGGGAGTCTGACGGTCAAGTTCGGGCCCGCCAAAGTGACCTTTCACACGCGGGTCGCGCTGGAACTGGATGCGGCGGCGAGGGTCGGGCACGTTACCGCAAGAGGCAAGGATAACCAGGGGGGCACGCGAGTGCGTGCGACGATGACGTTCAAGGTGGTCGAGCAGACGGAGCCGCCGGGCTCGTCGATACCCATCGAGGCGCAGGTCGAAATTTCCGGCCGGCTCGCCTTGGTGGTGGAGGCGGGCGCATCGATGGTGGTTAAACGCATGACGCGCGAGTTCTCCGAACGGCTCGCTGCCCACTGTGCAGGCGTGGCCGCGGAATAGCCGGCAGCATATTTGACTAGAAGCGGCTCAAAAATAATGCGGTTGCTTTTCGGTATTGTGTTTTCGAGACCGCTTCTAAGCAATGAACAAGATATTTTCATGGAGGAATGGCAAGCATGAAGGTGTACCAGAGACTGGCACAAGCGTTCAAGGCGGAAGGTGTAACCGCCACTTTCGGCATGATGGGCGACGGCAACATGTACTGGATTTCCGAATTGCATAAACTCGGCGTCAAGGTGCACGAAGTCCGCCACGAGGGCGCGGGGCTCGGGATGGCCGATGGCTGGGCGCGCGTGACGCACACCCCGGGGGTTGCCACCGCGACCTGCGGTCCGGGCGTGACGCAACTGGCGACCGCGCTGGTAACCGCCAGCCGCGCCGGCTCGCCGCTGGTCGCTTTTGTCGGCGAATCGCCCACCAACGATGATGAGTACACGCAGCGTCTGGATCAGTCGCGCTTCGCCGCCGCCTGCGAAACGGGTTTCGTGCGCCTGGTTTCCCCCGACGGTGCGGACGACGCCGTGCGCAAGGCGTTCTATCTCGCGAAGCTCGAGAACCGCCCCATCATGCTGAGCGCGCCGATGGACATCCAGCAAAAGACGTTCGAGGACGACGACGAGCCGTACAAGCCATCCTCCACGCTGTTCTCGCCGGGGGAGGTGCATCCGGACGCGCAGGCGCTGGAACGCGCCGCCGACATTATCGCCGGCAGCAAGAAGCCGGTGATTGTCGTCGGGCGTGGCGCGCAGTGGTCGGGCGCGGGGGAAGCCGTGCTCAGGCTCGGCGATCGCATCGGCGCGCTGATCGCCACCACGCTGTTGACGAAAACTTTTCTGAACGAATGCGAATATCACGCCGGCATTTCCGGCACCTACGCCTCGCGCCCGGCGATGAAGCTCTTCGAGGAAGCCGATTGCGTGATCGGCGTCGGCGCCAGCCTGAACCGCTACACCACCGAGCATGGCTACCTGTATCCCGATGCGCGCTATGTACACATTGATTCCAAGCCGCACCTCATGATGAGCGGCGGCCGCGCTGCCGATTGTTACTTGCAGGCGGACGCGCGGGTGGGCGTCGAGGAACTGGACAAGCTGCTCGCCGGCCGCAAGGTCAAGTCGACCGGTTACCGCACGCCCGACGTGAAAGCGAAGCTGGTCGGCCACAATGCGGACCGCACGGAATTCGAGATCGATCCGGGTACCGTTGATCCGCGCGAGGCCTGCATCGCGCTCGACAAGATTTTGCCGCCGGAAATCGGCTTGTTGTCCGGGAGCGGCATGACGGCGGGTTTCGTGAGCATGCTGATGACGCGCCGGCGATCGCTGGTGCAGGCCGGCCACTTCTTCGGCTGCATCGGGCAGATGCTGCCCACCGCGATGGGCGCGGTCGTGGCCATGGGCAACAAACCGTTGGTCCTGTGCGACGGTGACGCCAGCGTGATGATGCATCTCGCGGAGTTCGAGACGGCGGTGCGCTACGGCATGCCGCTCCTGGTTATAGTGATGAACAACGAGGCGTTGGGCGCGGAGTATTACAAGCTCGACGCGCACAAGATGGATGTGACGACGTCGATGATCAGGACGCCGGATCTGGGCGCGGTCGCGGTCTCTATGGGCGGGCGCGGCCGGTTGGCGAAAACCGTCGATGAGCTGAGCGCCGCCGCCACCGAGTGGGTGAAAAAACCCGGCCCGATGATGATCGACCTGCGGATATCGAGAACCGTGCCGAGCGTGCCCTACCGGCGCATTCACTACGGTCTGGACGAATAGATTCGAACGTCAACTGCGAAAAGCATGAACCGCGAAGGACGCGAAGGACGCAAAGGAATTCCAGTGCAAATCGAAGAAATCGGCACGCTCGTTGTCGATTCGGCAATGAAGGTGCATAGCGCGCTTGGCCCGGGCTTGCTGGAAAGTGCGTATCGGGCATGTCTGGCACGCGAATTGGAAATGCGCGGATTAGAAGTAAGTCAGGAGAAACCTTTGCCAATTCGGTACGAGGGTGTAGAAATTAGCGTCGGCTACCGGATCGATTTGCTGGTAGATCAAAAGATAATCGTGGAGTTGAAAGCCGTGGAGAGGCTGTTGCCGATTCATACGGCACAAGCGCTAAGCTACCTGAAGCTTAGCGGTTGTAAACTGGGTTTCGTGATTAACTTTAACGTCCCGCACCTTAAAGATGGGATTAAACGCGTTGTCAATGGATTGTAAAGTTTTCCTTCGCGTCTTTTGCGTCCTTCGCGGTTCAAGAATGAACGGTTTGGGAAAGTAAGTGATGAGCGGTCAGCGTTTCCGCGTCGGCTTCATGGGCCGGCCGATGCACCAGTCTTTCCGGGACACGGCGGCGAAGCACGCAGCACTCGAAGTCGTCACCATCGAACTTGACCGGCCGGAATCGGAGATCGCCGCCATGCTCGCCGGCTGCCATGGCTACTACGCGCGCGCGTCGCGCGATGAATTGCCGCGGCCGTGGCATGTAACGCCGGATTTCCTCGGCCGCTTTCCGAAACTCTTGATGGTCGCGAGCTACGGCGCGGGCTAC
>JANNPG010000213.1:0-1808 GCA_031399805.1 Betaproteobacteria bacterium
TCGGTCAACTTGGCGGCGATGGCGCGCGCCATGACGTCGGTGCCCCCGCCGGGAGCATAGCCGACGAGTATGCGTATCGTCTTGGTGGGATAACCCTGTGCCGATGCCGGCGCAGACGCGCCCGCCAGCAGTAACACCACGATCAGGCCCAATGTGCGGTTCATATTTTCTCCTCGGTAAAATTATCTTGTTTTCCAAGAGTAACGTAAGTCGCGCGCACCGGCCTGTCAAGCACAATGGCGGCAGCGTCTATAATCACGGGCGCGCCAACCACGGAATTCCATCCCCATGACCGTGCCAATCGCGGGATCCAACCCGCACCCGTCGAAGCCGCTCCTGCCCGCGCCGCGCGTGCGATTGTCACGCGCATATCTTCGGCCCCGCCACGCGCTTTGCGTACACCGAGGGCCGCGGCTACACGCATAGTTAAGCCCGCCGCAGAAACGCATTAGGCAGCGCAAGCCTGCCTGCAGCAGGTAAAATGGCGGCCTATGAAAACTCCACGCATCGCTTTAATTCACGCGACCCCGATCGCCATCGACCCGATCCTGTTCACGTGCTCGGCGTTCGGCCCGGTAATCGAAGCGGCGCGCGGCGCGGCAGACGCGTGTTCACGAGCCCCTACTCGGCGGTTGCGCGCCTGAAGCAGCTGATCAGCTCCGTGTAATATCGTGCGTCTGCCTTGAATTGTCCATAACAGCCTGATAAAGGAAACGATCATGAATCGATTCGTATTGCGCGCCTGCGGCCTGCTCGCCGTTATTCTCAGCACGCCCGGCCTGGCGCAAACTTATCCAGCCAAATCGGTACGTTTTGTTGTTCCCTTTGTGGCAGGCGGCCCCACCGACATCCAAGGACGGCTCCTGGGTGAAAAGCTCGGCCAGCGGCTCGGACAGCAATTCATCATCGACAACCGCGGCGGCGCCAACGGCAATATAGGCATGGAGCTCACCGCCAAGGCCCCGCCCGACGGCTACACCATAGTGATCGCGACGGTAGGCACCTGGGCCGTCAATCCCAGCCTCTATAAGATGCCATTTGACGTGGTCAAGGATTTCGCTCCCATCATGCAGGTCACGAGCTCACCGGGCGTGCTGGTAGTGCATCCGTCGGTGCCGGTCAAGAACGTGAAAGAACTGATTGCACTCGCCCGGGCGAAGCCGGGCAAACTCGATTACGGCTCGTCGGGTGTCGGCGGCTTTGGTCATATATCGGGCGCGCTGTTCACGCTGTCGACCAAAACCGAAATGGTGCACATCCCGTACAAGAGTTCCGCGCCGTCGCTGATCGATTTGATCGCGGGCCAGATCCAGGTGCTGTTCAACAATGCGATCTCGACGGTACCTTTCATCAAGGCCGGCCAGGTGCGCGCGCTCGCGGTGACCAGCATCAAGCGCATGCCGGCGATTCCAGAGCTGCCGACCATAGACGAAGCCGGGGTAAAAGGCTACGACAACTCGTCGTGGTCGGCGGTCGCGGCACCTGCCGGCACGCCTAAGGAGATCGTCGCCAGGCTCAACAGCGAGTTGAACGCGATCATGAAGCTTCCCGAAATCCAGGAAAAAAGCAGCGCCGTCGGCGCCGTCATCATCGGCGGCACGCCCGAGCAGTTCAGTGATTACCTGAAATCCGAAATCGCGAAATTCGCGCGCGTGGTGAAGGAAGCGAAGATTTCCGCGCAGTAGCGCTGTGGGTGAAGGGTGAACGCGCTATGTCGCGCGGTATTCCGGAATTGTTTGTTCCGCTCTATCGAGCGGGCTTTTTACGCCGCGCCCGCCTTTGTTCAACACGTGCGTGTAGATCATCGT
>JANNPG010000225.1:0-9213 GCA_031399805.1 Betaproteobacteria bacterium
CGCTTGACGGTCTGGGCGGCGCCGATATCATGGCTGGCGGCACGGGAGACGACGTCTATACCGTAGACAATGCCTCCGATACGATCAACGAAAACGCCGCCGAAGGGTTTGACACCATCAATTCTTCGGTCACCAAAACGATTTCCGCCAACGTCGAGAAGCTCACGCTCACCGGCGCCACCGCCATCAACGGCACGGGAAGCACGGGCGATGATTATCTGCTCGGCAATACCGCCAACAATACGCTGACGGGCGGCGCGGGCAACGATCTGCTCAATGGCGGCGCCGGCACGGGGGTGGACTCGTTGGCAGGAGATGCGGGCTACGACGTGCTTGAGGGCATGGATGGAAACGACGTACTCTCGGATAGCGCGGGCAATAATCTATTTAATGGTGGTGCAGGCACTGACGCCCTAACGGGTAACACCGGCAACGAACTCTTTATAGGGGGTGTTGGCAATGACACCATCAGCACCAACATTGGCGCTGACATCATTGCTTTTAATCGCGGCGACGGCCAGGACATTGTTGCAATAAGCACTGGCGCTGATAACACGATTTCAATCGGTGGCGGTATCCGGTATGCGGATATAACCTTGACCAAGAATACAAACGACCTCGTTATAAACCTGGGCGGTAGTGCCGAGAAAATAACGCTTACCGACTGGTATGCATTGCCCACCAATAAGAGCGTCAGTAACTTCCAGGTGGTCGTGGAGGCCATGTCGGACTACAACGCTGCATCCGCCGATACCTTACGCAACAAGAAGATTGCGAATTTCGACTTCCAGGCGCTGGTAAACGCTTTTGACAGTGCAGGGGATCCACCGAGCTGGGCCTTGACCGATACTCTGCTCACCGCGCATCTTCTGAACTCAAGCGATGCGGCGGCGCTGGGAGGGGATCTCGCGTACCGGTACGGCAAGAACGGAAGTTTAGCCAACATCGGATTTGACCCGGCAGTCACGCTTCTGTCGGACGTTAATTTTGGAAGCGTGGCCCAGACCCTGCAATCCGACGCAGCACTGCTTACCGGGATGAAAAGATTGAGCTGAAAGTGGGCGTATTTAACCGAGCGAGATCACGATTCATCAAGCACCTCGCGCAAAGAAATAAACACCAGCAGTTAATCAAGGATGAACGCAATGTCAGAGGCAAAAGAACAGCAGGAAAAATCGGTCGGTCTCAACATCAGGCTCGCGCCGGTCGCTAGCTCCGACCAGCCCGTGCTCGCGAATTTCACGCGCCTGAACGGCGCGCCGGGCATGGTGTTCGTTGATTTCGGCTTTCTGGAGCCCGCCGCACTGTCGGCGTTGTCGCGGCTTGCGCAGTCGGGGGGCAAGATACCGGAGACTCTGACCGGCAAGCTTGCGGTGCGCGTCGCGCTGGGCTACGACACTCTCTCGGCGCTGCACCAGCAGTTGGGGCAGGTGATCGGCGGGCTCAAAGCGCAGCAATCGCTGCACGCCGCGCCGGCCAGAAAAGACGCGAAGCATTAACCATTCGGCCGCACGCAGGTAGGGGAAAGCATGTCGTCCATCCCTAAACGTATCGCGACGCTCGAGGCGGAAACGTGGGATTTTTCGCCCGCGATCCTGCAGGCGCAGCATGCGCCGCCGTCGCCATTGCCGCGGCTGGTGCTCTATACGCTGCTTGTGTTATTCGCGGTGTTATTGCTGTGGGCGGCGTTCGGCAGGCTCGATATCGTCGCGGTCGCGCAGGGCAAGCTGGTGCCGGAAACCTTCCTCAAAGTCGTGCAGCCATCCGACGCCGGCGTCATCAGGGAGATATTGGTTAAAGAGGGCGACGCGGTGACCGCCGGCCAGGTGTTGATGCGCATGGACACGAGCGTATCCACGGCGGATCGTCGCGTGCTCGATACCGACTTTCAACTGCGGGCCTTGCAGTTGCGCCGCATTGATGCCGAGCTTAAAGGCGCGCCGCCCATAAGAAAGCCCGGCGACAATGCGGCGCTGTTCGCGCAGGTCGAGGCGCAATACCGGTCACGCCGGCTCGCGTACCAGGACGCGCTGGAAACCGAACGCGCGGCGCTGGCGAAGGCGCAGCACGATTTGAACAGCTCGCTCGAAGTGCAATCGAAGCTCAGGCAAACGCTGCCGATCTTTCAGGAGCAGGAAAAAGGCTGGGACCAATTGGCGAAGGAGGGGTTTGCCGGCAAGCTGATGGCGCTCGATCGCAAGCGCAGCCGCATCGAGACCGAACAGGAGTTGCAGGCGCAAACGCACAATGTCGAAAGTCTCAAATCGTCGATCGCGCAATCAGCAAAGCGCATCGCGCAGATTACTTCCAATTATCAACAGCAGTTGCATAACGAGCGCATCGAGGCGGAGTCGCAGCACAACAGGCTCGATCAGGACCTCGCCAAACATACTTACAAGCACGGGCTGCTCGAATTGAGGTCGCCGCAGGCCGGGATGGTCAAGGATCTGGCGACGCATACGCCGGGCACCGTCGTCGCACCGGGCGCTGTGATAGCCACGATCGTGCCTCACAATGAGCCGTTGCTCGCCGAGGTATGGGTGACTAATCTAGACGCCGGGTTCGTCGTTCCCAGGCAAAATGCGAAGCTCAAGCTGTCCGCTTATCCGTTCCAGCAATACGGCATGCTCGATGGCGTAGTTCGCCATGTCAGTGCCGATGCCAGCGACAAGCCCGGCGACAACAGTAATCTTGCGCAGGCGAATGACAGGAACAAGCCCCCGGCCGGCCAATCGCAGCTTTCTTACCGCACATTGGTGGAACTCAAGTCCACCGAGCTCGAGAGCAGGGGCCAGCGCTTCAAACTCACGCCCGGCATGCAGGTCAGCGCAGAAATCAATCTGGGCACTCGCACGGTAATTCGGTATTTGCTGTCGCCGATCCAGAAAAACCTGCACGAGGCATGGCGCGAAAGATGAGTGGCCAGAAAAAAGCAAGACCTCGTATCAAATACCGGCGGGAACCGGACCCGCGGCTATTCGCATACGCCGAATTGATTTGCGCGCGCGGATCGCAGCGCTTATTCGGGCTTAAGGCCGGCGGCCTTCGCGACGCGGTGCCATTTCTCGATCTCGGACTTGATGTACGCGGCGTGCTCCTCCGGCGTGTCGCCGACGGGGTCCGCGCCGCGCTCGATCAGCGTCTTGCGGATCACCGGATCGCGCAGCGTTTGCGCGAGCGCCGAGTTGAGCTTCTCGACGATCGGCCGCGGCATGCCCGCGGGCCCGAGGAAGCTGAACCCGCTGCTGACGACGAAACCGGGCACGCCGGCCTCCTGCATGGTCGGCACGTCCGGTATCGATTGAAAGCGCTGCGCTCCGCCCTGCGCGATCATGCGCAGCCGGCCGCCCTGCACGTATCCCATGACGGCGGGTATGCTCACGAACGACAGCTGCACGTGGCCCGCGATCAGGTCGACCACGGCCGGGCCTGCGCCCTTGTACGGTACGTGCACGAGCTTGATCCCGCCCATTGCATTGAGCAGCTCGCCCGACAGATGACCGATGGTGCCGGGCCCCGAGCTGGAGAAGAAAATGTCGCCCGAGTGCGCCTTGGCGAGCGCGATCAGCTCCTTGACGTTGCGCACCGGCAGCGACGGGTGCGTCACCAGCGCCGCGGGTATGTCGACGATGAGCCCGAGCGGCGTGAAGTCCTTGATTGCGTCGAACGGCAGATTCTTGATCAACGAGGGATTGATCAGGAAGCTCGCGGCCGCGATCAGTACCGCATAGCCGTCGGGCGCGCTTTTCGACACCATTTCCGCGCCGATGTTGCCGCCGGCGCCCGGACGGTAATCGATGACGAGCTGCTGCCCGAGTATCTCGCCCATCTTCGGCGACAGCAGACGGAACAGGATGTCGCTGTTGCCACCCGGCTGGTTGGGATTGATGACGCGGATGATCCTGGTGGGATAGGACTGGGCGCCTGCTACGCCCACCGCCAGACCCACGGCGGCGGCAAGTGCTGCGCACAACAGCGGAGAGCTGCGCATTTTCATTTATCCTCTTCGTTATGCCGGTAGCCTGTAGTCCGCAATAATTCGCACTACGCATTTTTTTGGATGGCGTTTCGGCAAGAGATTACGCGCTGGCCCGCGCTGACGCCAGCCCATAAAATGTCGGTAAATTTTACACACAGACCCCGCTTCGGCGGGGTTTCTTTTGCTCTTTTGCTCTTTTGCTGTATTTTCTGAGCCAACTGACACCGTTCGTTGATTGAGATACGCTTGCGGGGTATGAACGACGCGAACCGCAGCCTATCCGTTCCGCAGGCGGCGCCCGAGCCGCCTGAGGTGGAAGTGGTTATCGAGATTCCACGGGGCAGTTTTCTCAAACGCGGATCCACCGGCCGCGTCGATTTCATCTCGCCGCTGCCGTGCCCGTTCAACTACGGTTCCGTGCCGACGTTCTTGGGACTCGAAGGCGATCTGCTGGATGCGCTGGTGCTTGGGCCTCGCCTGCCGCTCGGCACTCGCATACGGGTCAAGGCGTGGGGAGCGGTGACGCTGACCGACCGCGGCATGACGGACGACAAACTGATCTGCAGCGACCGCACTCCGAGCCCGGCGGAGCGCCAAAATGTGCTGCGGTTTTTTCGCTTCTATGCGAAGTGCAAGGGGCTTTTGAATATTTGGCGCCGCCGCCCTGGACGCAACGCATGCGAGGGTTGGTGCGAGGCCAGTCAAGCGCTTGCGCGCGCCCGGCCGCGACACGATGCGTGGAAGGGGCCACCCGTTGAATTCTGATCCTTCGCTCGGCGATGCCACTGGCCGCTGGCCCCTGCGTTGAACTTCCGCTTTCCGAAAGGTTGACCGGCAGCAAAGGTCGAAAGCGGAGTCGCCCAAGCGCGAGCGCAAGACCGACTAACGCTTGGGAGTCTGGCGAATCAACTCGCCGCGTATGTCGCGCAGCTTCGCCTTGACGCGCGCGACGTTTTCGTTGCCGATGCGCATCAGGATTTTCTGGCCCGCCGAGCGCGCTTCCAGCGCGGGGTCTGCAAATACGTACAGGACTTTAGGCTGAACGAGCTTGACCGGTGTCTGCACTTCCGGCGCGGCCAGCAGGTCATCGATCGCCTCGACCAGTCGATCGTTGAAATAGCCCTTCGGATAGCCGAGTTCCTGATAGGCCTGCTGGAACAGCGGATAGAAGTGAACGTAGAGCGCGACCAGCCTGGCGGTGTCTATCGCCTCGGCCAGCCGCAGATAGGGCGCATAGCGCGCAGCATTGTCCGCGCCGATGGCAAGGCCCGTGTCCTTGCCGGTGGTGGGGAATTTTCCGCCGGCCGGCTTCACCGGCATCAGCCGCAACGCAAGTTTCTGGCGCGGCAGATTGTCGACGGTCGCGACAACGCGGCGTACGAAATCCTGCAGCTGGAGGAGCCCGCTGAGCGTTTTGTCGGAAAACAGCTCGTCCAGCGCGTTCTTCAGGGTGGCGTCGCTCACGTCGAGCGCGGGCAGCGGTTTTTCCGGGGAGAGCTGCGCGACCGGATAGCGTATCTGCGGTTCGGCGGACACCGGCGGTTTCACGGTGGCGGGCGCCGTCGGCTGGACGACCGGCGCAGTCTTCGTCTTCGGCAGTGCGTAGTAGATGATAGCCGCGAAAAGGCCGACTCCGAGAATGACGATCGCCCACCAGATGGCTTTGCTCATGAGGGGTGCCTCCGATCGTTGCAAGTATCGCGTTGCAGGTTAGCACACGCAAGAGTGGATAAAGGCGCAAAGGCGTCGCAAGCGGAGTTTGGGCGCCGCTGCGCGGCGGCCGGCGCCGTCGTTTGCGCCGGGCAATGAGTCAGCTCAATTTGACCCCGAAGCCGGCGGGGCAGTGCCGCTGCGTGTGCTATCGGGGCCGACGGTCTGCGTTTGTACGGGCTCGACTGAATACGCGCCCTCGATAACGACATTATCCTGCCGGGCGCGCAATTTTCTGGATACCCACCAAATTCTGGCGACAACGATGACTGCCACACCCGCTGCGGCGACCAAAGCGAAGGCAATAAAAAACAACCCGACCACGGCAAGGCCGGCTGCGATAAGTACTGCGATCAGACGCCCGAGCCACGAGCTCGGGACGATGTCGGCTGGGATTTGCGTTCGATAGTTCATAAGTCGTTATCAGGGGATGAGCAGTGAAGGTGGCGAAGTATAACAATCCGTTGCGGGCCGTGCTAATCGCCGGCGCGAAGTCACCGATTTTTCAGTGTCGCGAGCAAATAGACTTATCCGGTTTTATAATACGCGGCATGTCAGCTGAGAAAAAGATCGGCGTCCTGTTCGTTTGCATGGGCAACATCTGCCGCTCGCCGACCGCGGAGGCCGCGTTCCGGCACGCCGTGAAGCAGGCGGGACTTGAGCAGGTTATCGAATGCGATTCGGCCGGCACGCACGGCTATCACATCGGCGAACCGCCGGATCAACGCGCACAGAAGACAGCGCTGCGCCGCGGCTACGATATGAGCAACCTGCGCGGGCGCATGGTCGGCAGGCAAGACTTCGAGCGGTTCGACCACGTCATTGCGATGGACCGCCACAATCTCGCTTTACTGGAAAACCTGTGTCCCAAGCAGCACGCGCACAAGCTCGCGCTGTATGGCGACTTCGACGCGGAATATGCGGGGCGCGAGGTGCCCGATCCGTATTACGGCGGGCCGCAGGGTTTCGAGCAGGTGCTCGACATGATCGAAGCGGTGAGTAGAAGTCTGATCGCGCGCTTGCGGCCGCCGCCCCAAAGATAAAAAAATGCCGGGGCGTTCCCGGCATTTTAAAAACCTACTTTCTCGTTTCGACCTGAGCCAGCGGTTCGTTGCTGATCGGCGGCAGCGGCGGGCGTACGCGCGGCGGGCGCGACGGCGGTGGCGGTTCCATCTTGCTTGCTGCGATGCGCAGTTTTTCAGGGGCAGTCTCGACTTGCGCCAAACCGGGCGGCAGCACGACCGGATTGGGCGTCACCAATAGCGCAGGGGCAACGATCGCCGGCGCGGCAGGGATGTGCTCGACGACGCGCTCCGCAGCGGGTTCTGCCACCGGCAGCGGCTCCACCATCACCGGTTGTTCGTGGCGCTCCGCTTCCGCGTGTTGCTCCGGCTCGGCGTGGTGTACGGTTTCCAGCGGCGCAACGTGCGGCGTTTCGAATGGCGCCGGCGCAGTTTGCGGTGCTTCCACCTGATGCGTCGTGAACAATTCAACCGCTACCGCAGTTGCAGCGACGGTTGCCGCGACCTCAGTGCCAAGCTCCGCGGCGGATGAAGGTTGCGCTGTCGCTTCGCCAGCGGTGGCTGCCTCGTGACGTTCGGTACGGTCGCGCCCACCGCGACCGCCGCGGCGGCGACGGCCGCGTCCGCGGCCTTCACCGCGTTCCTCGCCACGTTCACCTTCGGACTGCGGTGCCTGCTCGCGCGGTTGCGCCGGCACGTCGCCGACTGCGGTTGCAGCCTGCTCGCCGCTTTCCGGACGAGGGGGACGTGGCGGACGCGCTGGCTGTGCGTCGCGGCGTTGTTGCTCCTGCTGCGGGTCACGCGGCGGTCTCGGCTCGCGCGGCGGACGCGGCTCGCCAGTGCGGCCGCGTTGCGGGTTGCGCTGGCCGCCCTCGGAGCCGCCGTCGCCCCGCGGTGCATGCGTGGGACGCTCCCCGCGCGACTCGTCGCGTTTATGGTCGCGGCGCGGTGCGTTCGGGCGTCCGCGGCGCTGACCGCGTTCGGTGCGTTCGCCACGTTCATTACGTTCGCGCACCGGCTGCACCAGCGCGGCTTCGACGGCCGCCGCCGGCGGGCGCTTGAACCAGCCAAAAATCTTGTTGATGATCGAAGGCTCGGCGTGCGGCGCCGCAGCCACCGCTTCGGCTTTGGGTTCGACGATGGGCGCCGGTTGCGATGGCGTGATGCCTTTTACCGCGGCTTCCTGGCGCGCAGGCGTCGCGTCGGTTTGCGCCGACGGCAGGCCGGAATCGGTTTTTTCCGGCAGCGCGACCATCTCATAGCTCGGCGGCGGCATGTCGGCCTGATTCAACTCTTCGTGCTTCAATCGCGTCACCGTGTAGTTCGGTGTCTCGAGGTGGATGTTGGGAATCAGCACGACGTTGACCTTGAGCCGCTGCTCGATCGAGTGGAACTCGGCGCGCTTCTCGTTCAGGAGGTAGGTCGCGACATCGACCGGCACCTGGGCGTGCACCGCACCCGTGTTTTCTTTCATCGCTTCTTCCTGCAAAATGCGCAGGATATGCAGCGCGGTCGATTCGATTCCGCGGATGTGACCGGTGCCATGGCAGCGCGGGCAGGGCATATGGCTGCTCTCGGCGAGCGCCGGGCGCAGGCGCTGGCGCGACAGCTCCAGCAGGCCGAAGCGCGAAATCTTGCCGGTCTGCACGCGCGCGCGGTCGACGTGTAATGCATCGCGCAGGCGGTTTTCGACTTCGCGCTGATTGCGGCTGCTTTCCATGTCGATAAAGTCGATGACGATCAATCCGCCGAGATCGCGCAACCGCAACTGGCGCGCAAGTTCATCGGCCGCCTCGAGGTTGGTGCGAAACGCGGTCTCCTCGATGTCCGCGCCACGCGTCGAGCGCGCGGAGTTGACGTCGATCGAAACGAGCGCCTCGGTATGGTCGATCACGATGGCGCCGCCGGAGGGCAGCGAGACCTGGCGCGAGAACGCCGTTTCGATCTGGTGCTCGATCTGGAAGCGCGAAAAAAGCGGCACGTCGTCGTGATACAGCTTCACGCGATTGACATTGGCGGGCATGACGTGGCCCATGAAGGCGCGCGCCTGCTCGTAGATGTCTTCGGTGTCGATCAGGATTTCGCCGATATCCTGGTGAAAATGATCGCGTATCGCGCGTATGACCAGGCTGGACTCCTGATAAATCAGGAATGCGCCAGTCTGCCCGTTGGAGGCATTGTCGATTTCACGCCACAACTGAAGGAGATAATTGAGGTCCCAGCCGAGTTCTTCGGCGTTGCGGCCGATACCGGCGGTGCGCGCGATCACGCTCATGCCCGCGGGAACTTCGAGCTGATCGATGGTCTCGCGCAGTTCGGCGCGCTCTTCGCCTTCGATACGGCGCGAGACGCCGCCGCCGCGCGGATTGTTCGGCATCAATACGAGATAACGGCCGGCCAGGCTGATGAAAGTCGTGAGCGCCGCGCCCTTGGTGCCGCGCTCGTCTTTGTCGACCTGGACTATGAGTTCCTGGCCTTCGCGCAACGCGTCCTGGATGCGCG
>JANNPG010000316.1:0-7079 GCA_031399805.1 Betaproteobacteria bacterium
GAAATCACTTCCGCTTCTTCAACTTCGGCAAGTTTTTCCTTGATGAAGCCGTGCCAGTGGAGGGTAAGAATTATCGGCGTATCGGGACACGGCACTGCGGCGAGCGTAATTGCAAACAACGGCAGGCCGGTCGAGGCGACCTGATCTTCAATGCGATCGAGTAACTCCATGGCGAGCTAACCTCCACAGGAATGCTACACTCACACCCGAGCAATTTTGATGCCACTCATACCCAACAACGTCGTCGCTGTGATGCACGTTGACGCGCCGGGCGTGAGTTTGTGAAATTGTTTACGGTATGCGCAAATGAGTCTTGAGTTCAGTCGTCATAGTCTCGTCGCAACGAAGATGTATTCTCCTTTTCACGTTATGCCTTCATGCGTTTGACATTGTGCATGAGTTGCAGCGCTTGTAAATACCCTACACATCGCTTTCGCTGAATGCGTTACGGCCAATGGCTTTTAGCACTCGCAACGCGACATTGCTGACACGCAGCGCGGCTGCGGTATGGCATCCGTGCACGCAAATGAAGCATCACGAATCGCTGCCGCTGATCCCGATCGCGCGCGGCGAGGGTGTGTGGCTCTACGATTTTGACGGCCGCCGCTACCTCGATGCCATCAGCTCCTGGTGGGTCAATCTCTTCGGACACGCGAATCCACACATCAACGCCGCGCTCATAGCGCAGCTCGGAGAACTCGAACACGTGATGCTTGCCGGCTTCACGCACGAACCAGTCGTCGAATTGTCGGAACAACTGGGCGCTCTGACCGGCGGCAAGCTCGGTCATTGCTTCTATGGCAGCGACGGCGCGTCGGCGGTCGAGATCGCGCTGAAAATGAGCTTTCATTTCTGGCGCAACAGCGGGCGGCCGCAGAAGTGCCGATATGTCAGCCTCGCCAACAGCTATCACGGCGAAACGCTCGGCGCGCTGTCGGTCAGCGACGTCGCCTTGTTCAAGGACACCTACGCGCCACTGTTGCGGCAAAGCGCCCAGGTGCCAAGCCCGGACTGGCGGCTCGCCGAATATGGGGAGACCGCGCGCGCCTATGCGGAACGCTGCGCAAATGAGCTCGAAAAATATCTGGGCCGGTATCACACGGAGATTGCGGCACTGATACTGGAGCCATTGGTGCAGGGCGCGACCGGCATGGCGATGTACGATACGGCATACCTGCGCCGCGCGCGGGCATTATGCGACCGCTTCGAAGTACACCTGATTGCCGACGAAATCATGATCGGCTGCGGCCGCAGCGGCACGTTTTTCGCGCACGAACAAGCGGGCATTACGCCCGACTTCCTGTGTCTCTCTAAAGGAATCACCGGCGGGTATCTGCCGCTGTCGGTCGTGATGACGAAGGAGGAGGTTTTCGCGGCGTTCTACGACGACGACGTCGCGCGGGGATTCCTGCATTCGCACTCCTATACCGGCAACGCACTGGCGTGCCGTGCCGCGCTTGCCACGCTCGAAATCTTCCGGCGCGATGACGTGCTTGAAACAAATCGCGCAAAAGCAGCCTATCTGAGCCGCGTTGCACAAGCGATTGCACAACATCGGCACGTCAGAAACTTCCGCAACACCGGCATGATCTGGGCATTTGATATCGATACCGAAGATCCGGCGTTCGCACGCAGTTTTTACCAATCCGCGCTCGAGCGCGAGCTCCTGCTGCGTCCGATCGGCAACACCATTTATTTCATGCCGCCTTATATTATCCATGAAAGTGAAATGGATATGCTCGTCGCGAGGACTCTGGAAATTTTAAATGCGCTGTCCACGTAACGTGTTGCCCGGCGTGCTGGCGGCGTTGTTCGTCAGCTTCGCCGCGTGCGCGCTCGCCCAGGATACGGGCTCGCGCCTGCCGCAACCGGTGGCGCAGGCGCTGGCACAGGCGGGCATCCCCGAAACGAGCGTCGGCATTTACGTGCACGACGTCCAAGCGGCGCGGCCGGTGGTTGCGGCCGGCGACGAACGCGCGCTCAATCCGGCGTCTACCATCAAGTTGCTCACCACTTTTGCAGCACTTGATCAACTGGGCCCGGCGTACCGATGGACCACCGAGATCTATACCGATGGCGCGCTGCAGGGCGACGTGCTGCTCGGCAACCTCATCATCAAGGGTTACGGTGACCCGCGGCTGACGCTCGAAAACTTCTGGCTGATGCTGCGCAATCTGCGCGCGCGCGGCGTGCGCGAGATTCGCGGCAACCTCTTGCTCGACCGTAGCTACTTCGCCGCCGGTGACATCGATCCCGCCGGCTTCGACAATGAGCCGACGCGGCCCTACAACACGCCGCCCGACGCGTTGCTGGTGAATTTTAAAGCGGTGCGTCTGCAGTTCGTAGCGGAGCCCGAGCGGCGCGCGCTGAAAATAATCGCCGAACCGGCGCTGCCGCAAATTCAGGTATTGAACAACGTTGCCCTGGATAACGAACCCTGCGGCGACTGGGTAAGCAGAATGAAACTCACCGCGCTCGGCGACAACACCGGCGCACGCCTGCTGTTCAGCGGGAACTATTCCGCGGCATGCGGCGAGAAAGTACGCAACTACAGCGCGCTCGGCCACCCGCAGTATGTGCACGGATTATTTACCATGCTGTGGCGCGAGCTCGGCGGCGTTTTTGCGGGTGGTGTGCATGATATCGAGACGCCGGCCGGCGCGCGGCTTTTGCTCGCATTCCAGACTCAATCGCTCGCGGAGATCGTACGCGACATCAACAAATTCAGCAACAACGTCATGGCGCGACAGTTGTATCTGGCGCTCGGCGCCATAACTTTCGGCGCCCCCGCCAGCAACGAGAAGGGCGCGCGTTCGGTCAATCAGTGGCTCGCCACTCGCCGCCTGTCGTTTCCCGAGTTGGTGCTTGAAAACGGCTCGGGCCTGTCGCGTGCCGAACGCATCAGCGCGAAAAATCTCGGCCTGCTGTTGCTGGTCGCGCAACGCACCGCCGTGATGCCGGAGTTCGTCGCGTCGCTGCCGCTGGTCGCCGTCGACGGGACAATGAAAAAACGCCTCGCCGGCGCCGAAATTGCAGGACAGGCGCACATCAAAACCGGCTCGTTATCCGGGGTACGCGCGATTGCGGGCTACGTGCTCGACGCGAAAGGGCGCACGATGGTCGTGGTCTGCATCATTAATCATGCACGCGCCCCGGGCGCACCTGCAGCGCAAGACGCGCTTTTGAAATGGGTCTATAACCGCTAGAGTTCGACCCTCCGGCCGACGGGTTAAGCGTGGGGAGAAAGTCATTAAAATTTTTATATTCAATATATTACAATGCTTTGTTGCCAAAATACAACAGCTTTAAGCATTTTACTCATAATATAAAGGGTCTTATATCGACAAATTAAAGTCTTTTCTTTAAGCTGGCCTTAACGCTTTAACACATCAGGGTTTTTGCGGCGGCATACGCCGCTCATCGACCCGAGCGAAATTGAGGAGTAAGTACCATGCTTAAGAAACAATTTCTGTCGATATTTGCCATTGCAGCAGCGTGCGCGACTGCCACGCCGGTATTGGCTGCGGATTCCAATTTCTACGGGGTTTTCAGCCTCGGCTGGGCCAAGCTCGATGCGAATGGTTCGTCGGTGGACTTCTACAATTTGAATCACGGCTTTACGAGCTCTACGACCTCCGGTAGCACCGGTGCAACCGGCGGCAAAGCCCAACTCGGATATAACCTCGGTAAAACCTTTGCGCTCGAAGGCGGCTATACGTATCTTGGCCAAGCCAATTTCACGTCGATCACCAACGCGGGCGCAATCGGCGGCAGCAAACAAGCCTCACTGTTCAATCTTGACTTGGTGGGCAAGGTCCCGGTGAACGAGAGGTTTTCAGTGCTTGCCAGATTTGGCGGCTACTACTGGAAAACCAGGAGCGAGATGCCAAACTCCATCACACTCGGCACTGCCACCGTCAATGATAACGGGTTCGATTTCAAGATCGGCGCCGGCGTGCAATACGCGTTCACGCCAAAATTTTCAATGCGCGGCGAGTTCGAGCGCTTCAATGGGGTCGGCAACAACGTGTCATCCGGCGATTCCAAAGTCAACCAGTTAACAGTTGGCGCAGTACTAATGTTCTAACTAAAAAGCTGCGCCAAAATCTCATAGCCGGGTAGCTCCCGGCTATTTTTTTGCCAGATCCAGCGCGTCCCACAATGCATCGACCCGGCGCCGGGTCGCGTCGTCCATTTTAATCGGCGTGCCCCACTGGCGCGCGGTTTCCGCCGGCCACTTGTTGGTGGCGTCGATTCCCATCTTCGAACCGAGGCCGGACACCGGGCTCGCGAAATCCAGATAGTCGATGGGCGTGTTGTCCGCGATGAGCGTATCGCGTTGCGGGTCGACGCGTGTGGTCAACGCCCAGATGACCTCTTTCCAGTCGCGCACGTTCACATCGTCGTCGGTAACGATGATGAACTTGGTGTACATGAACTGGCGCAGGAATGACCAGATCCCGAACATCACGCGCTTGGCGTGCCCCGCGTATTGCTTTTTCATGCTGACGACCGCCAGCCGGTACGAGCACCCCTCGGGCGGCAGGTAGAAGTCCACGATCTCCGGAAACTGCTTCTGCAGCAACGGCACGAAAACTTCGTTCAACGCCATGCCGAGCACCGCCGGCTCGTCGGGCGGCTTGCCGGTGTAGGTGCTGTGATAAATCGGCTCGCGTCGCAGCGTGATGCGCTCGATGGTGAATACCGGGAAATGCTCGCGCTCGTTGTAATAGCCGGTGTGGTCGCCGAACGGCCCCTCGAGCGCGGTGTCGCCCGGATAAATGTAACCTTCGAGGACAATCTCGGCACTGGCCGGCACCTGCAGATCATGACTCATGCATTTCACGACTTCGGTTTTGGCCCCGCGCAAGAGCCCCGCGAACTGATACTCGGACAGGCTGTCCGGTACCGGCGTCACCGCGCCCAACAGGGTCGCCGGATCGGCGCCGAGCGCCACCGCGACGGGAAACGGTTCGCGCGGTTGCGCGAGACAGTGGTCGCGATAATCGAGCGCACCGCCGCGCGTGCTCAACCAGCGCATGATGACTTTGTTGGGCGCAATCACCTGCTGACGATAGATGCCGAGGTTCTGGCGCTGTTTCTGCGGCCCGCGCGTAACGACCAGTCCCCACGTAATGAGCGGTGCGGCGTCGCCGGGCCAGCAGGTTTGTACCGGCAGGCGGCCGAGGTCTATATCCGCACCCTCCCATACCTGTTCCTGGCACGGGGCGCTCAGCGTCACCTTGGGCGCCATGCTCATCACCTGCTTCAGCAATGGCAGCTTGTCCCACAAATCCTTCCATCCACGCGGCGGCGCCGGTTCTTTCAGCAGCGCGAGCAACTCACCGATCTCGCGCAATGCCGCGACATTTTCCTTGCCCATACCCAATGCAACGCGCAACGGCGTGCCGAAGAGGTTGCCGAGCACCGGCATGTTGTAACCCGCGGGCTTCTCAAACAGCAGCGCCGGACCGCCGATCTTGAGCACGCGATCGCAGATCTCCGTCATTTCAAGCCGCGGGTTTACTTCCACCGCTATGCGTTTGAGTTCCCCGCGTTGCTCGAGCTGCGCTATGAAGTCCCTCAGGTCGCGATATTGCATGGCGGATCAGCGCGGAAGTGTCACGCCCGCGCCCGCAAACAGCGGGATACGCAGCACGAATTCGGCCACAATACCGGCCCAGATCGCGGCACCCATAAAATTGTTGAGCTGAAACGCCTTGAAACAACCCTCGCGACCACGATCGCGAATCAATAAATATTGATAGGCGGCGACACATGCCGCCACGACCAGTCCCGAAAAATAGCCGACGCCGAGCCGCGCCCAATAGCCGATATACGCCATGCACAACAAAAAAATTGCGTGACAAACCATTACGCCCAGAACGTCGAAGCGCCCGAACAGTATGGCTGAGGATTTCAGGCCAAGCTTGATGTCGTCGTCACGATCGACCATCGCATACTCGGTATCGTACGCGATCGCCCAGAATATGTTCGCCACCAGAACCACCCAGGCGAGAGGCACGACATGGTTCTGGTGCGCCGCGAACGCCATCGGGACGCCGAAGCCGAACGCGATGCCGAGCCAGGCTTGCGGCAGCCAGAACACCCGCTTCAGGAACGGATAGATTACCGCGAGCGCAAGCGCGATCACGGACAGCTTGACCACCAGCCAATTGAGCTGTAACACCAGCAGGAAAGACAGCAGGACCAAAACACCGGCCACCAGCAATGCTTCCTGCACTGAAATCAGGCGGGCGGCAAGCGGACGGTCCTTCGTGCGCTCGACGTGACGGTCAAAATCGCGGTCGGCAACATCGTTGACTATGCAGCCGGCGGAGCGCATGAGCACCACGCCGAGAACGAAAATGACCACGACTATCGGATTGGGAGAGCCGATCGACGACAACCACAGCCCCCACAACGTGGGCCACAACAGGAGCAGGATGCCGATCGGCTTGTCGAGCCGCATCAGCTTTTCGTAGATATCGAGCCTTTCCTTCAACGTCATGGTGCGAGTCCGAGAATAGCCGGCAGAAACACTTCCGTCACGAGCAAAGGCGCTCCGCGCCGCACAAACAATGACCGCCGCGCCCACAACAGCGCGGGCGATTCGTCGAGCAGCCGGCAGGCGCGCTTATGCAGGGCGTGTCGCCGATTGAGCGAATAATAACGCAGCGGATAACGCCTGATCCGCGGGTCGGCAAACAACGCCGCCCCCAGCGGCCGCGTCCCCAGTCCGGACAGCATGCGCCACGCGCCCCGCAACGCGCGCGGCGCTACCACCGAGTGCGCGAACACCAGCGGCAGGTGTCCGCAATTGAGGCTCACTTCGCGCACTACGCAGCGCGCGCCGCGGCGCAGGCCGATGGCGGCATGTTCGTCGCGATGCACCGCGGCTATGCCTTGCGACAGCATGTCGAGACGAAAACTTTCGCAGCGCAACTGGATGCGGCGTGTGAGCGAACCGCGATCGAGCAGCCAGCGCCGCAGGCGCGCATCGCCGCATACCGGTTGCGGATGCCATAAGGTATCAACCATTCTCATGCGCTACCCGTGTTGACCGCCTCTATTATCGC
>JANNPG010000323.1:0-6152 GCA_031399805.1 Betaproteobacteria bacterium
CGGTGCAGGAAAACAAGGACGATATCGAGCAGGCACCCGGCGCGGGCGAACAGCAGTAGTTCAGGAGAAACGCTCCCCTGACCAGGCGCCGCGCAGCATGCCCACCCCGTGCGCACCGCAGCGCCACGCGCAGTCGAGGTCGGCGGCGCGCATCCCGCCCAGCGCATATACCGGCAACGGATAATCTCGGATCAAGCGGGTAAACCGCTGCCAGCCCAATGTCGTCGCGCGCGGGTGGCTCGGCGTCGCGGCAACCGGGCCGAGCACGACGAAATCCATCCCGAGCTCGCGCGCACGCGCGAGTTCGGCGGCGTCATGGCACGACGCACCGCACCACTCCCCTGCAGGACGGCGCGCGGCCGCCATCAAGCGCGCGGCCGTGAGGTGCGCGCCATCGGCGCCGCTTTGCGCTGCAAGCTCAGTCGGTCCATTGATCAGGACGCGCGCACCATAGGGATGCGCGATGGCGACCACGTCCGTTGCAAACGCGCGCAGCTCACGCTCGGCGAGCGCATGTTCGCGTACCTGGATTAGGCGCAGGCCGTTACGTAACGATTGCCCGAGCCGCGCCAAAAATACATCGCGGCCGGTGTCGCCGGCACTGGTAATGCCGTAAACGCCCGGCAACTCAAGCGCGCGCAGTATCGGACCATTGGCCGGCAACAACGGCGCTACAGTGATGTTGCGAATCGACTGCCACGTGAACTGCTGTTGCTCCCGGCCGTGCAACTCGCCCGACCACGTGAGAACGCGGAAAAAGCGCAGTCGCACGGCGGCATGCGAGTAGTCGAAGTCGCGGGTCAGCCACGGATAGGCTAGCGTCACCTCGATGCCGAGTTCCTCGTGGAGTTCGCGCTTCACCGCCGTTGCGGGATCCTCGCCGGGTTCGACCTTGCCCCCGGGAAACTCCCAGTAACCGGCGTACGCCTTGCCCGCCGGACGCTGCGCGAGAAGAAATTCTCCGCGCTCGTTGAATATCACTGCCGCAACGACTTCGATGCGCGTTCGATCAGGCGCGGCACGTATTGCGTCCCGCATCGACGAGCGCTACTTGGCGCGCGCAGTTCGCGCGCGGCCCGCCCAGTCGCGCGCAAACTGCCACGCCACGCGGCCGCTGCGCGAACCGCGCTGCAGCGCCCATTGCAGCGCCGCCTGGCGTATCGCCTCCGTAGCGGCGCCCGCGACCTTGAAATACGTAAGCCACCGCGCGACTATTTCCAGATACTCGTCCTGATCGAACGGATAGAACGACACCCAGACGCCGAAACGCTCCGACAGCGAAATTTTCTCCTCGACGGTCTCGCCCGGATGAATCTCATCGTCCACGCGCTTGGCTTCGAGGTTTTCCGACATGAATTCCGGCATCAGGTGGCGCCGGTTCGATGTCGCGTAGATCAGGCAGTTTTCGGACGCGGCGGCGACCGAGCCGTCGAGCACAACCTTCAACGCCTTGTAACCCGGCTCGTCCGCCTCGAACGATAAATCGTCGCAGTAAAGTACAAATCGCTCGGGCCGCTCCGCGATCAGATCGACGATCTCGGGCAGATCGATCAGATCGTGCTTCTCCACTTCAATCACGCGCAGGCCGCGCGGCGCGTATTTATTAAGGAGCGCCTTGATCAGCGACGATTTTCCGGTGCCGCGCGCGCCGGTCAGCAGCACGTTGTTGGCGGGATGGCCGTCGACAAACTGGCGCGTATTCTGTTCGACAATCTTCTTCTGGCCGTCGATGCCGCACAAATCGCCAAGGCTGATCCGGTGGACGTGGCGCACCGCCTCGATCACGCCGTGACCGTTGCGCTTGCGCCAGCGAAACGCAGTCGCCTTCCAGTCGGTCGGCACGGGTGCCGCGGGCAGCAGTTTTTCGATGCGCTCCAGCAGCGCCTCGGCGCTCGCAATTAGTTTTGAATTTTCACTCATACAGGGATTTTAACCGCCAGGACGCCAAGACCGCCAAGAAAAATCGGAAACAAACCGCATGCAACTACGAATCGACACTGAGCGAGCACGCCCCAGCCACGGCTAAGGCAAGCGGTCTGAATTCGGGATTGACGCTTTGCTCCGTGCGCTCCATGGTCATCCGCTAATTGACGCTTTTGCACCTGATTTGCTTGGCGGCCTTGGCGTCTTGGCGGTTCAATCTCAACTGCGATAATCCGCATTGATGCTGACATAATCGTGCGACAGGTCGCACGTCCACAGCGTAGCCGACGCCGCGCCGCGGTTGAGCACGATGCGCACTTCGATTTCGCTCTGCTTCATCACGCGCTGCCCGTCCGCCTCCTGGTAGGCGGGATTGCGCCCGCCCTGCCGCGCGACCAGTACGTCATCGAGGTACAAGTCGAGTTTCTCGACGTCGAGATCGGCGACCCCGGCATAACCGATCGCCGCGAGAATGCGGCCCAGATTGGGGTCCGACGCGAAAAATGCCGTCTTGACGAGCGGCGAATGCGCCACCGCAAAGCCGATCCTGCGGCATTCTTCTTCGTTGCGCCCGCCTTCGACGCGCACGGTGATGAATTTGGTTGCGCCTTCACCGTCGCGCACGATCGCCTGCGCGAGCCGCGCCGCCACCTGCGTCACGGCATCGCGAAACGCGGCGTATTCGGCGCTGCGCGTGTCGGTGATCTCGGCCATCGGCGCCTTGCCGCTCGCGATCAGCATGAAAGAATCGTTGGTCGAAGTGTCGCCGTCGACCGTAATGCAGTTGAACGAGTGTTTGGCCGCGTGCGCGACGGCGGCCTTGGCGAGCGGCAGGCTCACGCGCGCGTCGGTCGCGATAAAGCCCAACAGGGTTGCCATATTCGGATGGATCATGCCTGCGCCCTTGGCGATGCCCGTGATCGTGATGGTAGCGTCGCCGATCCGCGCCTGTTGCGACACCGCTTTGGGCAGCGTGTCGGTGGTCATGATGGCCTGCGCCGCATCGAACCAGTTATCTTCGCGCAGGTTGCCGATGCAGGCGGGCAATCCGGCGGCTATGCGTTCGACCGGCAGTGGCTCCATGATAACGCCGGTCGAAAACGGCAGGACCTGTCCTGCGGCACATCCCAGCAATTTCGCCACACCGGCGCACGTCTGACGCGCGTGCGCGAGTCCCGCTTTGCCGGTGCCGGCGTTCGCGTTGCCGGTATTGACCACCAGCGCGCGGATCGAAGCAGCGGGATCGAGCATCGACAGGTGCTGACGCGTGACCACCACGGGTGCTGCGCAAAAGCGGTTCTGCGTGAAGACGCCGGCGACCCGCGCGCCGGTATCGAGCTTGATAACCAGCAGGTCCTTGCGGCCCGGCTTGCGGATATTCGCTTGGGCTATGCCGAGCGCAACACCCGCGACCGGCAGCAGCGATGTGGGGTCAGGCGCGGAAAGATTGACGGGCATGGCGGGTTATCAAGCTCGGTTATTCGCGATTATATCTTGCGCTGCCCCCTGACCGCGGCATTCCCCTGCCGAACCGCCGGGAAACGCATGACTCCCGTGACTCCCTTTTGAGCACACCCAAGAAAGGCCCCAGCCGCCGGGCCGCGCCCGACTAGATAAGTTTCCCGTGGCAGTGCTTGTATTTCTTGCCCGACCCGCACGGACAGGGATCGTTGCGCCCGACCTTCTGCCCCTGGCGCACGAACGTCTGCGCGTCCGACGCACCGGCATCGGTATTCGCGTCCGCGAGCGCCTGCTCGTAATCCGCGTGATGGTATTGCACGTTCTTCGGTGCCTCGGGCTCCTCGACCTTCTGCAGTTCCGCCTCGCTCCTGACCTGCACCGTCATGAGGATCTTGGTGACCTCGGTATTGATCATATCGAGCATCAGCGAAAACAACTCGAACGCCTCTTTCTTGTATTCCTGGGTCGGCGTTTTCTGGGCGTAACTCCTGAGGTGGATGCCCTGGCGCAGATGATCGAGCGCCGCCAGGTGCTCGCGCCAGTGCGAGTCCACGCTTTGCAGCATGATCGCGCGCTCGAACTGGCGCATCGCCTGCGGCTCGACGTTGGCCGTCTTGTCCTGATATCTGCGATGCGCGAATTCGACGACGCGCGCGCGCAGTTGATCCTCGTCAAGATCGGTCTCGTCGGCCAGCCACTGCCTGATCGGCAACTCGAACTGCAGTTCGGCGGCCAGCGTTTTCTCGAGCCCTTCGACATCCCACTGCTCTTCGAGGCTCTCCGGCGGGATATGTTGAGTAACAAAACCGTTGATGACCTCGCCGCGTATCGCCGCAATGCGTTCCGAGATATCGGTCGACTCGAGCAGCTGGTTGCGTGACTCGTAAATTGCCTTGCGCTGATCGTTGGCGACATCGTCGTATTCGAGCAGGTGCTTGCGCATGTCGAAGTTGCGCGCCTCGACCTTGCGTTGCGCGTTCTCGATCGCGCGCGTCACCCACGGGTGCTCGATCGCCTCGCCGTCCGGCATCTTCAGCCGCTGCATGATCGCCGCGACGCGGTCCGATGCAAATATCCGCAAGAGCGGGTCTTCGAGCGACAGATAAAAGCGGCTCGATCCCGGGTCGCCCTGGCGCCCCGAACGGCCGCGCAACTGATTGTCGACGCGCCGCGACTCGTGGCGCTCGGTCGCTATGATGTGCAGGCCGCCGGCCGCGACCACCTGGTTGTGCAGTTTCTGCCACGCGTGGCGCACGTCGTCGATGCGGCGCTGTCTGGCCGTCTCGTCGGCGCTGTCATCGGCCTGTATGCCGTTGATCTCCGGCTCCGGGTTGCCGCCGAGCACGATATCCGTGCCGCGGCCCGCCATGTTGGTCGCGATGGTGATGGTTTTTGGACGGCCCGCCTGTACTACGATCTCGGCCTCGCGCGCGTGCTGCTTGGCATTCAATACGTTGTGCGGCAGCTTCTCCTTGTCGAGCAGTGTGGACAGCAACTCGGAGTTCTCGATCGAGGTGGTGCCAACGAGCACCGGCTGGGCGCGCTCAAAGCAGCCCTTGATGTCCTTGATCACCGCCTCGTATTTTTCGCGCATGGTCTGGTAGACCTGGTCCATGCGGTCGTCGCGGACCATCGGCTGGTGAGTCGGAATCACCACCGTCTCGAGACCGTAGATCTGCTGGAATTCGTAGGCCTCGGTATCGGCGGTGCCGGTCATGCCCGCGAGCTTCGCGTACATGCGGAAATAATTCTGAAACGTGATCGACGCGAGCGTCTGGTTTTCGCGCTGGATGGATACGCCTTCCTTCGCCTCGACCGCCTGATGCAGGCCGTCCGACCAGCGGCGTCCAGGCATCAGCCGGCCGGTGAACTCGTCGACGATGATGATCTCGCCTTCCTGCACTACGTAATGCTGGTCGCGATGAAACAGCGAATGCCCGCGCAGCGCCGCATACAAATGGTGCATCAGGTTGATGTTGCTCGGGTCGTAAAGACTGCCGCCGTGCGGCAGCAGCCCCGCCTCGGCGAGCAGCGCCTCACTGCGTTCGTGGCCCGCCTCGGACAGCACCACCTGGTGCTGTTTTTCATCGACGGTATAGTCGCCCGGACTAGTCTCGTCCGCCTGCCGTTTCAAGCGCGGCGCGATCTCGTTCATGCGGTAATACAACTCGGTGGTGTCTTCCGCCTGGCCGGAGATGATGAGCGGCGTGCGCGCCTCGTCGATCAGGATCGAATCGACTTCGTCGACGATCGCGTAATTCAACTTGCGCTGGAAGCGCTCGGCCGGGGTCGCCGCCATGTTGTCGCGCAGGTAATCGAAGCCGAATTCGTTGTTGGTGCCGTACGTAATATCGGCGCCATACGCGCCCTGCTTGTCGGCGTGATCCATCTGCGACAGGATGACGCCGACGCTAAGCCCCAGGAAACCGTAGATGCGGCCCATCCATTCGGAGTCGCGCTTGGCAAGGTAATCGTTGACGGTCACGACGTGCACGCCCTTGCCCGACAGCGCATTCAGATACGCCGGCAGCGTCGCCACCAGCGTTTTGCCCTCGCCGGTGCGCATCTCGCCGATCTTGCCTTGATGCAACGTGATGCCGCCGATCAGCTGCACGTCGAAGTGGCGCATGTTGAGTACGCGCTTGCCCGCCTCGCGTACCACCGCGAATGCTTCGGGCAGCAACTGGTCGAGCGATGCGCCGTCCGCGTGACGCTGCTTGAACTCGGCGGTCTTGGCCTGCAGGGCCGCGTCCGTCAGTTTCGCGATG
>JANNPG010000355.1:0-3113 GCA_031399805.1 Betaproteobacteria bacterium
GGCGGTGCTGCGGGGTTGCCGGAAGAGCTACCGCTATGCGGCTGCCCACCCCGACGAGTGGATCGCGTTCGGCGCCGATTATTTCGGCATCGAGCGCGCCACCATGGCAAGCTCCATCGGGCGCGAGATGAGCGGCCTGCACTGTGACGGCGAGATCGACATGCGCGGGCTGCAACAGGCGATCGACTTGCAGATGCGGCTTGGTGCGCTCAGGCAGCCGATGCGTGCGCAGGATATCGTCGATTTGCATTTCCTGTCCGCGCTGCACGCAACGGATACGCGCGCGGTCGTGGCGTAGCCGATGTCAGCGGTTATTGCCTGTTATCGGTATAAGCCGGTCCTGCCTATGGAACGTTCCAAGTCGTTCACCGGGAGTCGCGGCATGAAGTTGCAATACCATCGTTCCCTGTTTTTTGTAGTCACTTGCGCGATCGCCGCAATCCCGGCACTGCTGGCCGCCGCTAGTGCGCTGGCGCAAACCTATCCCTCGAAGCCGCTGCGCTTCGTCGTGCCCGGGCTGGCGGGAACCAGTCCCGATTTGCTGGCGCGCACCATTGCCCATCATCTGGTCCCGCGCCTCGGCCAGCAGATCGTCATCATGAATCAGCCGGGTGGCGGCGGAAACATCGGCCACAGCACGGCAGCCAAGGCAACACCGGACGGTTACACCTTGCTGGTGACCAGCGATCAGCTTTCGATCAACGAAACGCTGTTCACCAATCTGCCATTTCATGCGGTCAAGAGTTTTGCGCCCGTGGTGCAGGCGATAGTTTCGCCCCAGGTACTGATCGTCAATACGGGACTGCCGTTCAAGGATGTTGCCGGATTGCTTGATTACGCGAAGGCAAATCCGGGCAAGATCAATTTTGGCTCACCACAGATCGGCACCGTCGGACATCTCGCGGGGGAGCTGCTCAAGCGCACGCAGAAAATAGACATCATCCATGTGCCGTTCCAGGGCGCCACCGCGGCAATCCGGGAAATCATCGCCGGCCAGATCCAGATGATGTTCGTCACGCTGCCGCCGGCGCTCGGGCATATCCAGCAGGGGACGGTGCGCGCTCTCGCCGTAACCACCATCGAGCGGTCAAAGGCGATCCCCGCGGTGCCTTCGCTCCATGAACTCGGCATGAAGGATTTTGACTTCGGCGCGTGGCAGGGCTTCCTGGCGCCCGCGGGTACGCCGCACGCGATCGTCGCCAGATTGAACGCGGAAATCAACGCCGTGCTGAAAGACCCGGAGGCGAGCAGCGCACTGGTCAGGATCGGCTTCACGCCCGTCGGCGGTAGCCCCGAGCAGTTTCGCCAGCTTATCAGCTCGAACATCGACAAGTGGGGACGCGTGATACGCGAGGCGAAGATCAAGGCTGAATGAATGCGCGGTGGTGGGGCATGGCCTGAGCCGCGCGTAGCGGCCCGGTCGACGGCACTTCGGCCGCTGTTCTGCGCGCAACCGCGTGCGCGTGGCGGCCGCGGACCAACCAGGCCGGTTCAATGCTAAGATACCCACACGTCGGACGCGACCCGATTTCGTCGTAGCTGGCTATCCCCCGCTGTGAAACCGTTTAGGAGGCACTGATGAATCGCACACTATGGACATCTATCGGCGCCGGCTTCGTTGGCGCGGCGTTGTTGGCCGGCCCGGCGGCCGCGCAGGACGTCATCCGGATCGGCGTGACGCAGCCGTTGACGGGCGCCTTCGCGGCCTCGGGCAATTACGTGACGCAGGGCGCGAAGATCGCCGAGGACCAGATCAACGCCGCCGGCGGAGTGCTGGGACGGAAAATTCAGCTCGTCGTGGAGGACAACAAGTCCAACCCCACCGAGGCGGTGGCGACGGCCGAGAAGCTGATCGGCAAAGACAAGGTGCCGGTCATGATGGGCGCCTGGAGTTCGACGCTGACGCTCGCGGTCATGCCCAAGCTCATGGAATACGGCGTGCCGATGCTGGTGGAAACTTCCTCCTCGGGCAAGATCACCACGTCCGGCAATCCGTGGATCTTCCGCATCAGTCCGACCTCCGAGATGGAGGCGCGCGCGTTCGGCACGATGACTAAATCGATGGGTATCAAGAAAGCGGATTTCCTGGCGACGAACAACGACTTCGGCCTCGGCGCGTCGAAGGAATTCTCCGAGATGCTCAAGGGCCAGGGCGTGCAGATCGGCGTCATGGAAACCATGGACCCGAAGGCGACGGATTTCTCGGCGCAACTCGCCAAGATCAAAGCCTCGGGCAGCGACACGCTGTTCGTGACCACGGCGGTCGAGCAGATTACCCTGATCCTCAAGCAGGCGAAGGAGCAGCAGGTGAAGGCGCGGATCATCACCACGGGCGGCTCGAATTCCCCCGACCAGTTGATCCAGCAGGCCGGCGACGCAGCCAACGGTTCCATGCACCTTGTGTTCTTCACGCCGTGGTTCCCGGAGGCGGTCAAGAATCCCGATGTCGCCAGGAAGTTTGTGGCCGAGTGGAACACGCGCAAGTATCCGGTGGGCGGCCTCACCGAGGGCTTCCGCGGCTGGGATGGCATCAACACGATAGTCGAGGCCATCAAGGCGGCGGGCAAGGCCGAGCCGAAGGCGATCCAGCAGGCGCTCTGGAACGTGAAGGTCAAGGGCATCAACGGCGACATCGCCTTCATCAAGCAGGGTCCGGCAGGTCAGGAGAGCGCGCAGAACGTGCCGAGCGTCTACGTGGTCAGGATCGACAACGGCAAGGTCGTTCGCAACTAACTGCGCCGCACGGCGACCCGCGGTTTTCCCATCGGGAAACGCCGCGGTTTTTAAGAGCCCCTAACATAACGAAACACGTGTGCGTTGCTGCCAGAATTGGTGATGGCAAGGCGCCCGGTGAAGCGAATACTTGATATATTCGCAAGACGAGCAACGCGGCCAGCGCCGATTCTGGCTGCAACCCTTCGGGCTGGCACGAGTTTTGGCTTGTAGCTCCCGGCTCACGGCGAAAGGATTTTGTTCTTGGAGCGGAGACGGGAGCCAAGTGGCGCAATTACAATCCGGGTGCTACGGCACCGTTCCCGCAAACGGGCCTGCGGCTAACGAGTCACGGCGCCACATTGTCGCAAGCCACTTGCTTAGAATGACTAAGCGGCGTG
>JANNPG010000411.1:0-1795 GCA_031399805.1 Betaproteobacteria bacterium
CGGCGAACGTCCGCTTACGACCGAGGCGGTGTGAAAACGCCGGGAAACCGCTTGCGAACTATATTTTGGGGGTCTTGTTAGCATTTTTCGGCGAATAGAATTCAATGTAGAGCAATCTGAGAGATCGCCTATTTTAGGGCGTGAGTTGCTCCACCGGAAGAGTTCTGCGCCCGTTTGAAGGAACGGCGCTCTACTGAATCAAACTATTTCCCTGCCCTGGTCGCGGCGAGTTCCTTTTCCAGCTGGTCGATGCGGGATTGCAGCGTCGACATCCTGGAATTGAGCAGGCCGACGTTGAAGAACGTCACGTTTTCGGCCGGTGCGTCCAGCGTGTTGCCATAGCCCAGCCACGATGCGTCGTAGACCTTCACGTTCTTGAAGCCGAGCTGCTGGAGTATGCCTGCCGTTTCCGAGGCGCGCGCGCCGCTCTGACAGTAAACGATGGTTTCCTTGCTCGGGTCGAGGCCGGCGTAAAGCGTCTTCAGGTCGGCGGTTGGTTTAAGCGACATGCCGGAGTTGTCGGCGACTTGCTTGCGCGCGAGTTTGAGTGGTGTCTCGGGGTCAACCCAGTTCTGCTCGTAGGGGATGTTAATCGCGCCCGGAATATGGCCCCCGCGGATGGCGCGGATGTCCTCGCCGCGAAACTCGCTCGGCGTACGCGCGTCGACGATTTGCACGTTCCGGTTGTTCAGGCGTGCGATTACTTCCTTGGTAGAAACCGCCGCCGCCTGATTGACTTTCAATTTCAGTGCGACGGGCGGAAGCTTGGCCGCGTCCCGGCTGACAGCGCGGCCGGAGGAAGCCCAGTCTTCGATGCCGTCGTGGTAGACGCTCGCGTTGCGGCCGCTGAAATACTGCACGGTATAAAGCCCGAAATATGCATTCCATGTGCCGCGGCTGCCGTAAATGACGATTTCCCGGGATGGATCCAATCCCGCCGCGCCGAACAGCTTCTCTATACGCTCGGTCGCGATGAAGTCCTCGGTATTATCGTCGCGCAACACGCGGGCCGCGTCGCCGATGTTGATGGCGCCCGGGATATGGCCTTTGGCGTATGCGTCGGCGGCGCGCACATCCCACACGATGGGGTCGCGCTTGAGAGCTTCAGCGACGTATGCCCCGTCGACGATGACCGGTGTCGCGGCAATAGCGGCGTGAGACCAGAACAGCAGCAGTGCGACAAATCGAACGTATTTCATGGATCCTCCTGATCAACGAGTATTCTGCCATGAATCTTCCCGGGAATTGCGGCGGCGTTAATTCATTCTCCCTCTGCAATTTGCATGCCTATTATTCGCGCTTGGGAAGGATTCTGTCTGCCGGCGAGAGTCCGTTTTGGCTGGCAGCGGACATTATCCGCCGGATCACGTCGCGGAGACTACCGTCCACCCTTTACAGCACGGGCGGATGCGTCACGATGGATTTCAGCGCCGGCGTGGGCTGTGCGAGCTTCGCGAGGTCGGGCACGGGGCGCCGCAGCGCGGGTAGCGCGTTGAACGCCTGCTCCATCGCGTGCGCCGCGCCGAGCAGCGCACGGTCGCCGCGGAACGGGCCGACGACCTGCAGGCCGAACGGCATGCCCTTGTGATCCACGCCGCAGGGCAGGGCGATCGCCGGGTTGGACGCGAGCGTGATGACATAGGTCAGCGCCAGCCAGTGGTAGTAGTTGTTCAGCGGCCTGCCATCCATCTCGGCGAGATAGAGCGCCGTCCACGGGAACGGCGATACCGGTGTCGTCGGCGCCAGCACGAGATCGTAGTCGCGGAACGTCTGCTGGAAACGGCGCCGAATTCCG
>JANNPG010000432.1:0-5104 GCA_031399805.1 Betaproteobacteria bacterium
GGCGCTTGCGCACATGGGACTGCCGTCGCGCAAGGTGCTCTACGTGAGCGGCGAGGAGTCGCCGCAGCAGATTGCGCTTCGCGCGCGGCGTCTCGGTGTAGATGCCAGGCACGTCCACGCGCTGGCCGAAATCAACCTCGAAAAAATCCAGGCCACGATCCAGGCCGAAAAACCCGAAGTCGCGGTCATCGATTCGATACAGACGCTTTATTCGGGCCAGCTCCAGTCCGCACCGGGCTCGGTCGCACAGGTCCGCGAATGCGCGGCGCAGTTGACGCGGCTCGCCAAGTCCAGCGGTATCACCATCATCCTGGTTGGACACGTGACCAAGGAGGGCGCGCTGGCCGGCCCGCGCGTACTCGAGCATATCGTCGACACCGTGCTCTATTTCGAGGGTGACACGCACTCGAGCTTTCGCCTGATCCGCGCGGTCAAGAACCGCTTCGGCGCGGTCAACGAACTCGGCGTGTTCGCGATGACGGACAAGGGCCTGAAGGGCGTCTCGAATCCATCGGCGCTGTTTCTTTCGCAGCACGCCGAGGCGGTCGCCGGGTCGTGCGTGCTCGTCACCCAGGAAGGCACGCGCCCGCTCCTCGTGGAGATACAGGCGCTGGTGGATGAAGCGCACGCGCCGAATCCGCGGCGGCTTGGCGTCGGGTTGGAGCAGAACCGCCTGGCGCTGCTGCTCGCGGTGCTGCACCGGCATGCGGGCATCGCATGCTTTGACCAGGACGTGTTCATCAACGCGGTCGGCGGCATGAAGATCTCCGAGCCCGCCGCCGATCTCGCGGTGTTGATGGCGATCGTGTCCTCGCTCACCGATCGGCCGCTGCCGGCCAAGCTGGTGGTATTTGGCGAAGTCGGGCTTGCGGGCGAGGTGCGCCCGGTGCAGCGCGGGCAGGAACGGCTGAAGGAAGCGGCCAAACTGGGTTTCACGCACGCGCTGATACCGGAAGCGAACAAGCCCAAGCAGGCGATTCCGGGACTGCGGGTGATCGCGGTGCGGCGCGTTGCGGATGCGGTGGCGCAGATGCGTAACGGGTTCGATTAGCGGGCGTTTTGCAGGCATTCGACGCCTGGCCGGACGGTTGCTAAGCGATGACTGTCCTTGTAGAGTCACCACTATTGCGGCAGGTGGAAGAACGGTATGGCACGCGGCAATCCCTTTGACAGCGGGCTCGGCAAGAACGCGGCGAACTACACGCCGCTGTCACCGCTGTCGCTCATCGCGCGTTCGGCCTACGTCTATCCAAAGAGGACCGCGGTCATTCATGGTGACCGGCGGCTCACGTGGTCGCAGGTCTACACGCGCTGCCGCCGTCTCGCCAGCGCGCTGAAGCAGCACGGCATCGGCGCCGGTGACACCGTCGCGGCGATGCTGCCGAATATTCCTGAAATGGTTGAAGCGCATTTCGGCGTCGCGATGGCGGGCGCGGTGTTGAACACGCTCAATACGCGGCTCGATGCCGAGGCCATCGCGTTCATGCTGGAGCACGGCGCGGCGAAAGTCCTGCTGACCGACCGCGAGTTCTCGGACACCGTGGCAAAAGCCTTGCAGCTTTTGCCAGATAAAAATATCCTCGTGATCGATGTGGATGATCAGGCGTATCGCGGCGAGGGAGAGCGCCTCGGTGAAACCGATTACGAGAATTTCCTGCTGCAAGGTGATCCGGACTTCGCCTGGTTTCTGCCGGCCGACGAATGGGATGCGATTTCGCTCAGTTACACGTCGGGCACTACCGGCAATCCGAAAGGCGTCGTCTACCACCATCGCGGCGCCTACCTGAACGCGATCTCCAATATCGTGAGCTGGGGCATGCCGCCGCACGCGGTGTACCTGTGGACGCTGCCGATGTTCCACTGCAACGGCTGGTGTTTTCCGTGGACGATGGCGGCCAATGCCGGCACCAACGTGTGCCTGCGCCGCGTCGACGCGAAAACGATTTTCGACCTCATACGCGGGCACGGCGTTACGCATTACTGCGGCGCGCCTATCGTGCACAACGCGCTCATCAACGCGCCGGCGGAATGGCGGGAGGGCATCGCGCACACCGTGCATTGCCTCGTCGCGGGTGCAGCACCCCCGGGCGCCGTAATCGAGGGCATGCAGAAAATGGGCTTCAATCTCACGCATGTCTATGGCCTGACCGAAACGTACGGGCCGGCCGCGGTCTGTTCCAAGCATCCGGAGTGGGACGCGTTGCCGCTCGCCGAGCAGGTTGCGTTAAACGGCCGCCAGGGCGTGTGGTATCACCTGCAGCAGGGCATGACCGTGATGGATCCGGCTACCATGCACCCCGTGCCGTGGGACGGCGCGACGATGGGGGAAGTCATGTTTCGCGGCAATATCACGATGAAAGGTTACCTCAAGAATCCCAAGGCGACGGATGAAGCATTCGCCGGCGGCTGGTTTCACACTGGGGATCTGGCGGTGATGTATGCCGACGGCTACGTCAAGATCAAGGATCGTTCCAAGGACATCATCATTTCCGGCGGCGAAAACATCTCCTCGCTCGAGGTCGAGGACATCCTCTACCGGCATCCGGCGGTGATGGCGGCGGCGGTGGTCGCGCGGCCCGACCCGAAGTGGGGCGAGACGCCGTGCGCGTTCGTCGAATTGAAGGCGGGCGCGCAGCCGACCGAGCAGGAGATCATCGAATTCTGCCGCGAGCACATGGCGCGCTTCAAGGCGCCGAAGACGCTGATATTCTGCGTGCTGCCGAAAACATCGACTGGTAAAATCCAGAAATTCATTTTGCGCCAGCAGGCGAAATCGGCCGCGGCGATCGAGTCCTAGATATTGGTATGAGCAGCGACAGCGATTACATCCTCGAAACGAAAAACCTGGTGAAGGAATTCAAGGGTTTCGTTGCGGTGAACGACGTCAACCTCAAGGTGCGGCGCGGCTCGATCCATGCGCTGATCGGCCCCAACGGCGCCGGCAAGACCACGGTGTTCAATCTACTCACCAAGTTCCACGAGCCGACCGCGGGCCGCATTTTTTTCAACGGCGCCGACATCACGCCCGAAAAACCCGCCGACATCGCGCGGCGCGGCATCATCCGCTCGTTCCAGATCTCGGCGGTATTTCCGCACCTGACGGTGCTCGAGAACGTGCGCATCGGCCTGCAGCGCAAGCTTGGCACCTCGTTTCATTTCTGGAAGTCGGAGCGTACGCTCGATACGCTCAATGCGCGTGCGCTGGAACTGCTGCAGGCAGTCGACCTGAGAGCATACGCTGATACGGTCACCGTCGAGCTGCCGTATGGCCGCAAGCGCGCGCTGGAGATTGCCACCACGCTCGCGCTCGATCCCGAACTGATGCTGCTCGACGAGCCCACCGCCGGCATGGCGCACGAGGACGTCGACCGGGTGACGAAGCTGATCTCGCAGGTTGCCAAGGGCCGTACCGTGCTGATGGTCGAGCACAACATGAGCGTGGTATCCGGCATTTCCGATATCATCACCGTGCTTACCCGCGGCGCGATTCTTGCCGAAGGAGCGTACGCTGAGGTTGCGAAAAATCCGCTGGTGATCGAGGCCTACATGGGGACCGCGACATGAGCCCGGGAGCAGGGGCCCTGCTTGCGGGGATGCGACCTAGGCGAGTGCCGCTGGCCGCCGACGCAATGTCCAGCCTGTTTCGACTGGCTTACGGAGGCGGGCCGCATGCCTGAGGGCAACGAGATCCTGCGCGTGGCCAACTTGCACGCCTGGTACGGCGAATCCCACATTCTGCACGGGGTGAACTTCACCGTGAATCGCGGCGAGGTCGTCACGCTGCTCGGCCGCAACGGCGCGGGGCGCACCACTACGCTCAAGGCGATTCTCGGCATGGTGGGCAAGCGCTTGGGCTCGATCGCCATCGGCGGCATGGAAACAGTGGAATGGCCGACCCACCGGATTGCCCATCTCGGCATCGGCTATTGCCCGGAAGAGCGCGGCATTTTTTCCAGCCTGTCGGTCGAGGAAAACCTGCTGCTGCCGCCGCAGGTGCAGGACGGCGGCATGAGCGTGGACGAGATCTATGCCATGTTTCCGAACCTCAAGGAGCGGCGCGCTACGAGTCAGGGCACGCGGCTTTCCGGCGGCGAGCAGCAGATGCTGGCGATGGCGCGGATTCTGCGCACCGGTGCGCACCTGTTGCTGCTCGACGAGATTACGGAAGGGCTGGCGCCGGTGATCGTCCAGACGCTGGGCCGGGTGATCCGGCAACTGAAGGAGCGCGGCTACACCATTGTGCTGGTGGAGCAGAATTTCCGCTTTGCCGCGCCGCTCGCCGACCGTCATTACGTGATGGAACGTGGCATAATCGCTCAGACGTTGACCGCGGCGGACCTTGATTCCAAGATGGACCTGCTGCACGAATACCTCGGTGTTTAGACGCTGTGACTACAACCTGCAAAGGAGTACTTGATCATGTTGCTGAAACGTAGCATCCAACTCGTGGCGGCTTTTGCCCTCGCCGCCGGCGCCGCGCAGGCGCAGATTTCGGGCGGTGTGATCAAGATCGGCGTGCTCAACGATCAGTCGAGTCTCTACGCGGACCTGACGGGCCAGGGGTCGGTAGTGGCGGCCCGCATGGCGGTCGAGGACTTCGGCGCCGAGAAAAAGGGCCTGAAGGTCGAAATCGTCGCCGCCGATCACCAGAACAAGCCTGATGTCGGCTCGCAGATCGCGCGCAAATGGTACGACGCCGAAGGGGTCGACCTGATCATCGACGTGCCGAACTCCGGCGTGGCGCTGGCGGTGAACCAGATCACGCGCGAGAAGGGTAAGGCGTTCATCGTCTCGGGTGCGGCGACCTCCGATCTTAGCGGCAAGGCCTGCTCGCCCAACACGATCCACTGGACCTACGACACCTGGATGCTTGCGAACGGCACCGGCAACGCGATCGTCAAGACCGGCGGCGATAGCTGGTACTTCCTCACTGCCGATTATGCGTTCGGTCACGCTCTGGAGCGCGACACCGAGGCGGTGGTGCTGAAAACCGGCGGCAAAGTGCTCGGCAAGGTGCGCCATCCGCTCAATACGCAGGACTTCTCCTCGTTTCTGCTGCAGGCGCAGGCCTCCAAGGCCAAGATCATCGGGCTTGCCAACGCCG
>JANNPG010000442.1:0-3216 GCA_031399805.1 Betaproteobacteria bacterium
TGGCGCGTTCCATCGAGGCGCGCGACACGCTAGTGGTCGTCGCCGCGTTCCGCGCTCACCTCACCGGGTTCGCCATCATGAATTTCGGCGACGAACAGGCGCACCTGAGCCTGCTCGCGGTAACACCGTCGCATCAGCGGTGCGGCATCGGCACACGGCTCATGGCGTGGCTCGAGGATTCCGCGCTCGTCGCCGGCATTGCCACCATCAACCTCGAACTGCGCGCGAATAATTTCGCCGCGTGCGACTTCTACCGCGCGCTCGGCTTCACGGAAGCAGCCTACATTCCCGGCTACTACCGCGGCGTCGAAACCGCGCTCAGGATGTCACGCGACATTCGCCGGCAGGTTGCGAATCGCATCAGCTGACCGGCTTCGAAAACACGTCTTCGCGTTAAGGAAGCTCTGATTAAGCGCTCAACCGTTCGCCCTGATGTATAGAAGGGTGAACGGTTTTGTTCGGTAGCCGTGGTGCTCGTGCTTCTATACATCAGCACGAACGGACTGAATCAGGGCTTCTTCAATGCACGATGTAGCCGCCGTCGATGACGAGGTTGGCTCCGTGCACGAATGTCGCGTCGGTCGACGCCAGAAACAGGACCGCCTCGGCGACTTCTGCGGGTTTGCCCCAGCGGCCGAGCGGTATGCGCGCCTCACGCGCTTCACGGTGCCCGGGCTCGCGCTCCATCCGCCCGCGCGTGAATTCGGTTTCGATCGGCCCCGGACTGACGGCGTTCACCATGATTTTGTCCTTGGCGAGTTCCAGCGCCATGGCTTTGGTCAGATAGATCAGCGCCGCCTTGGAGAGCCCGTAGAGCGCTGAATTGGCCGTGGCGATGATGCCATTCTGGCTCGCGATGGTGATGATTCTTCCGCCGCCGCTGGCGCGCATCGACGGCACCACGGCCTGGCTCGCCAGAAACGGCGCGCGCAGATTCACTGCGACCAGTTTGTCGAATTCGGCCGCCGAGTAATCGCCAAACGGATGGCGGACGCGGATGCCGGCGTTATTGACCAGTATGTCGACGCGGCCGAAGCTCGCGATCGCGGCATCGACCATGCGCTGCACGTCTTCGGGGTCGACCAGATCAAAGAGGCCGAACTCGGCGCGGCAAAATGCATTCTGCGCGCGGCACTCGGCGGCAACCGCCGACAGTTCCTCGCGGGTGCCGTCAGCGGCCAGGTAAACCGCCGCCCCCGCCTTCGACAGGGCGAGCGCGGTGGCGCAGCCGATGCCTCGCGACGCGCCGGTTATAAGTGCCACTTTGCCCGTGAGCGCGGTCATGCCGGGCTAGAAATCGACATCGGGCTCGGTCGCGCGCGCCGCGCGCTTTAGCGAGCGCCGGTGCTGCCAGATCGCGAATGCAAACGACCCTGCCGACAGCACGAGCAGCGTCCCGGAAATCGGCCGCGTCAGGAACAGCCACGGATTCGCGTCGGTCATGATCGCGCGCACCAGGTTGACCTCGATCTGGTCACCGAGGATCACGCCGAGGATCAGCGGCGCCAGCGGGAAGCCGAATTTCACCAGCGCATAGCCGATCAGGCCGAACAGCAGCAGCACGTAAACCTCGTTGATCGTGTTGTTGAGCGCGAACGCGCCGATCACGCACAATACCAGCACGATCGGAATCAGCACCGCTTTCGGAATTAGCACTACGCGCAGAAAATAACGCGCGCCCACGGCCATGATCAGTACCATGAGGAAGTGCGCGATCAGGTATGCGGCGAAGATGCCGTAGGCGAGCTTGGTTTCCTGCGTCATGAAGAGCGGCCCGGACTGGATGCCGTGGATGGTCATCGCGCCGAGCATTACCGCCGTCACCGCATCGCCGGGTATGCCGAACGCCATGATGGTCACCAGCGAGCCGCCGACGTTCGAATTGTTGGATGCCTCCGAGGCGATGATGCCTTCGGGTGTGCCGGTGCCGAATTTCTCCGGGTGTTTCGAAAATTTCTTCGCCTGATCGTAGGCCATTACGCTGGCCGCGCTGCCGCCGATTGCCGGCAACACGCCAATCAACAGTCCGACCAGGGTCGACCACAGCAACAGGAACGGCCTGGACAGGATTTCACCGATTACCTTGAGGTGCCTGACGGCGAGCTCCGGCGACATCGCGCGGGTGATATCGGGCAGCTCGATGCTGCGGATTTTCTCTACATCCGACATGATCTGGGCGAAGGCGAAAATGCCGATCAGCACGGGCAGGAACGGAAAGCCGCCACGCAGGAACTCAACCCCCATGGTGAAACGCGGCACGCTCATGATCGGGTCGGCGCCGAAGATGGTGATCACCATGCCGATGGCGCCCGCCAGCAGACCTTTTACCAGCGCGCCCTCAGTCAGTCCGGCGACCATCGCCAGCGCGAAGATGAAGAGCGAGAAAAATTCCCACGGGCCGAACTCGAGCGCGATCGCCGCCAGCGGCGCGGTGGCGCCGATCAGGAACACGCCGCCGAGAAGACCGCCGAAAAACGATGCCCAGATGCCGAGCCAAATCGCGCGTCCGGGCTCGCCTTTCTGCGCCATCGGAAAGCCGTCAAACATCGTCGCAATGGAAGACGGCTTGCCCGGTATGCCGAGTAAAACTGAGGTGATCAGGCCGCCCGACTCGCCGCCGACATAGACACCGACCATGGCAGACAGGCCCTGCAGCGGCTCCAGCCCGAAGGTAAACGGCAGCACCATGATTACCGTCATGGTGTTGGTTACGCCCGGCAGCGCGCCGCCAACAACCCCTATCAATGTGCCGAGAAACAGCGGCAGCAGGTATTTGACCTGCAATACGTCGGTGATACCGGCCAGCAGCAGCTCGTACATTTAGAGCCTGTAACACAATGAAACGCGCGATGCGCTGGCACGATTTTGGCTCAGGGCTAGAAGAAAGTCCCGCGGATTAGTCATTCTAAGCAAGGGGCTTTCGACAACGCCATGGGCCAAAACTCGCGCCAGCCCCAACAGTACGATTCCACACACATAATCCTCCACAAAGGGGTTGCAGCCAGAATCGGCGCTGGCCGCGTTGCTCGTCTTGCGAATACGTTGAGTATTCGCTTCACCGGGCGCCTTGCCATCACCAATTCTGGCTGCAACGCACACGTGTTTCATTGTGTTACAGGCTCTTAAATCCCGGTCCAAGTGCCGCGCGGCAGCAATACGTGCAGATAGCTTTCGAACACCAGGTGGGTATTCTGGGCGCACGCAGCGGCCACCACG
>JANNPG010000455.1:0-8174 GCA_031399805.1 Betaproteobacteria bacterium
CTGGTCCAGGTGGTCGACCCGACCGACATCACCGTGGTGGTCAACACCGGCGACGACTTGTGGCTGCACGGCCTGCGAATCTGCCCCGACCTCGACACCGTCACCTACACCGTCTCCGGTTCGGTCAATACAAACCGATCATGTCGTGCGCGATCGGCATGCTCGCGTATAGCGACGCCGGTCCCGCATGGTTGCTCGCCTTGACGCCGACCCATGCCGTGCCCGCCGTTTTCGCTTGTTCAATCGCCTTCTCGGCGGCGAAGCGCATGACGAGATGTCCCATGCCGTTATCGCCATCGACCAGCGCCATGCCTGGCGCTTCGCGTTCCACGCGGATATCCGGTTTGATGTTGACCGCGCCGCCCTTGATGCGGCGGATGTATTGCGGCAGGCGGAACACGCCGTGCCCGTCGGCGCCGTTGAGGTCGGCGCGCGTCATCAATTCGGCGATGCTCGCTGCCTCGGGCGCGGAAATGCCGATCGCTGTGAACGCGCGCGCGATGAACGCCTGCAGTTCCGCTGCAGCGACTCTACGGGATGCGGAATTCATGGCCGGATTTTATCTGTTCTGCGGGCTGCGGGTGAAAACCCGCTCCAGAAAATGAATACACACCGCCGGGTTGTTAGGCCGAAGTGTCAACTAATTTGGGGGGGCGTGGCGTCCGAGTTGAACGAGAGATTAGGCGGACTCAGGTTACCTATCTCCCCGACCGCTCACAGATTGACGCCGACTGCACACTAAGAGTGTCTTGCTTCGCGTTCTGAGCCAAAATCGTGACAGCGCATCGCGTGTTTCATTATGTTACGGACTCTCAGGTTTCTTGCTCGATAGCCAGTGAAGACCAAGTGACGGGGGAGCGTACGCGCTCATCGCCAATTCTGGCCGCAATTGGTAATAACGTCTCGGGAGTGCCGGCCGCGCGGTTACTCATTTCACCCGGAAGACACCTCTGACAAGCCGGACCTGGCCCTCCTCAAGGCTGCGTCGCGCGTTTCCGGCTTTTTGCGCGAGATTGTCGACGAACACCCCCAAGGTCAGCGGACTCGGTGCGGCATCTGCGGTAGTCCTGCTTAAATGAGCGTCACTGGTATCCTCGAAAAGTTCAGCGATGAATCCACTCTCGCCGAGAACCGCGCGAATCTTTTCGGCAGAAACAAGGAAGCTGTCGGCAGGGTCGGTCGCCCACGGCAGCGGAAAATACGACGTAGCCGCTTCCCCGGCGGCCATCTCCTGGAAGGCGTACCGGCCGCCCGGCTTAAGGACCCGGTAGATCTCCGCGTAGAGCTTGCGCTTGTCCGCGATGTTCATGCCGACATTTTGCATCCAGACGACATCAAACGAATCGTCGGGAAAGGGCAGATCGAGAGCGCTGCCCTGGTGCACTTCGATGCGGTCGTCAAGGCCGGTCAGCCGATTCAGCAGTAGCGCAGCGGCGCAGAAATCGGGCGACAATTCGAGGCAGTCGACGCGGCAGCCGAGCGCGGAAGCGAGCAGCCGTGCGGGACCGGCCAGCCCGGCTCCAATATCGAGAACGCGATCTTCGGCCCGAATCTGCGCCAGCTCCAGCAACTCGCGTGAAGCGCGGAGTCCGCCCGTGTGGAAATGGTCAAGCGCCCCCAGATCCTCTGGCGACAGGCGTTGCTCGGGATTCAATCCGGCTGCGCGGACGGCCGCCAGGATTCGCGCCTCGATGTCGCGGGCCGAATAGTGCGCTTCCAGACCAGCCATAAACACCCCTCCTCAAGATCCGCCGTGTTCGGCACGCGCCGATTGCCTGCCATAGGCCCAACGTCGAGTTAACCGGCACGCGCGGCATTATGCGCGTCCCTTCGAACGCGCGGTTAGCCCTCGTTCCTTGACCAGCTTGATTTCGACTCGATGGCCCATAGCGCGAGCATACCGCTGTAAGGTCACGATTGAGGGCGAGTGCTTCGGGGTGCCGGATTCTAGCCGAGCGATGGCCGACTGCGTCGTACCCACGCGCGCCGCCAACTCTGCTTGTGTAAGACCGGGGGCAGCCCGCGCCTTAACCACCTCGTCGATAAACGAGAACTCCTCGGCAAGTTCGTCATACGCTTTCTTCACGTCCGGGCGCGCTAGCGCTCGTGCCTTAAACTGTTTGAAAGTGCCAGTCATCTTTGATTTCCTTCATACGATTCCACGCAATCTGGAGCTCCCTTTTTGGAGTCTTTTCGCTCTTCTTCACGAACTGGTGGAGCACCACAATCTGCCGCTCGACCACAGTGCAAAATAATATGCGCGCAATTCCTTCAGCGGCTTTGAGTCTCAACTCGAACAACCCATCGCCCATCGAACGAGTGTGAGGCATTCCGAGGTTGGGGGCCATAGGTCTCCATGCGCTCGGCATACTGAATGAATAATATCCGAACATCTTGCCACGAGTGACCGGCGGGGCAATGCGAAGGTCGTATAGATGCACAGGAGGCAACGTACCCATGGCCCGCTACAAACATATTGCTACGCGCAGTAGCAAAGCGAAGCACAACCCGCTCGAGCCGTACTAAGCGCACCGAGCCAGCACAAAAACTCCAACCATTCCCGTCGTCACGGCGACCTGCGACTGCGCGAGCGCGGTCTCGTGCGATCGCCCAAACAAAAAAAGGTTTTTCTACAGCCTCAACGTCTTGGTGAACGGCGGGCCAGCACGACTCTCAATGATGGCACGGCGCTTCCGGCCCGTCGGTTCGACCTGAAGTTGAACCGCACCTACACGGATTCACGCAGAACATTCGCCATGCGTGTCTGCCAACCTGGGCCAGTAGCCTTCCATCGCGCCAGCGTATCGGGCGACAACCTAAGACTAATTGCAACTTTTGATTCCGGAGACTTGGGACGTCCACGTGGCTTTAGCATGGTGGCCGCAGTGCGGGCGCCAAAGAGTTTGGGTAAAACCTCTTTCGCCGGGCGGGCCTCAGCAATCATCTTAGTGGTCCATTCCGGATTATCGCGGATGGCTTTCTTAGACTTGGGTCGTTTTTTCATATCGCTTCACCTCTCGTTTATTAGCTTTACGCAGACTGATGACCCGAGGTTTTCCCTCGCGTGGTGTGAACACCACGCTATGCAGGCGATCCTCGATGAAGCCAAGCACGCAGTAGCGCCGTTCCCCATAGTCTTTGCGCGTGTCTTCCCAGATTAGGGCTGTCGCCCAGTCGAGGTGCTCGGCAAGGTCCAATGAGAGACCGCGCTCTGCAATATTGCGGTTTTCTTTGTCGGGGTCTTTGTCCACTTAATTAGTGTATATGCGTATATACGACAAAGCAAGTCTAACCGATTCCGACGGACCACCTTACAGTGCGGTCCAACGTTCGCAATGAGCAGCCAAAAAAGGCGGGCACAAGCCCGCCTTGAATTGGTCTGCTCCATTGTGCGGTTATGCGGCTTCGACTTCGACAACTTCGCTGGACGATGACGGGTCGGGGATGGATTGACCCTCTTCTTTGAGTCCTTCGAGGTGAAATTCGATAGCTTCGCGGATGAGAGTCAAGACTACTTCTCGCGACTCGCCCGCAGCGATACAACCTGGCAAATCCGGCACGTAGGCACCAAATGATTTTGGGCCTTTTTCAACCACAACCAAATAGCGCATGGCATTTACTCCTACTTTTTGAGGCCAGCTTGCTTCAGAGCACTGTTGAGAGTCCCCGGCGGGACATCCACGCTTGGCTTTCCAGATAGTGCGCCGCTGAAGCTCCGAGGTCCCGGGCACCAAGGCGTATAATGCACCCCCGATGAAAGTGACGCTGCTGGGACATGCCACCGTGCTGGTCGAGATGGATGGTGCCAACATTCTGATGGATCCAGTGCTCCAGGATCCATTCGAGGACGGGGCGGTCGTCTCATGCCCCAAGCGCGTGATTCGCGCCGACAAGCTCCCTCCGCTCGATGTGATCATCATCTCGCACCAGCACCCGGATCACTTCGACATCCCGTCACTCGCCCAGCTCCCCCGTGGCGTTTGCGTCCTGTGCCCGATCGACAGGGCGATTCAATATGCGCTCAAGAGTCTTGGGTTCACGAACGTGCACCCCACCGCGCCGATGAAGCGGCTGGTCTTCAAGACCTACGAGGTGCTGACGACCCTCTCCAGCGTCACCAACATCATCGAGTTCGGCATGATCTTCAAGGACAAGAGCGGCACCTTCTGGAATCAAGTCGACTCGGTCCTCTCTCACGAGACCATCGGTCACTCGCTTCAGGCGCTTGGCAGCATCGACCTGCTGTTCGCGATGCACGCCAGCCAGAACTTCGGATTCTTCGAGGACCGGTCGACGGGTTTCCCGCATGACACGCACAAGTCGAATCTCGCCACGGTCTTGAGCATCAAGCCCAGGCTGACCGTGCCGGGGGCGGCCGGCTTTCGCTTCGCCGGTGAGATTGAGTGGTGCAATGCCTTCCTCTTCCCTATCTCGCGCGAACAGTTCGTCGCGGACCTGCGCACCCTCGATCCCAACCTTGCCACGGCCATCGCGAATCCTGGCGACGTTTTCGAGATCGAGGGCGGGACTGTTCAACACCGAGCCGGGGCCTCCGAGGTCGCTCAGACACTGGAAGAGGACACCTGGCGTCTGCGGTTCGATCCCACGGCCGCAATCCCGCCACTTAAAGACACCAATCCCGACCAGTACTCCGGTGACCAACTGCGCTCCGAAGTTGCCAAGGTGATCTCGGGCCTCGAAGCATTCTTGCGCACGTCCTATGAGAGCCCGGTGAAGCTGGTGGCCCTGTTCCGCGAGCTCGCGGTGAGCTATGCCATCGAGGTGGTGTTTCCCGATGGACCGCAGCGCTATCGGATTCAGTTCGCCGAGGACGACTTCCGCATCGAGTCAGGCCCGGCCGCCGCCGCTGCGGCCCAGATGGAGCACAAGATCACGGCCTCCGCGCTGACCGGATGGGTCCGGCGTGAACGGAGTTACTTCTACGTGCGGGCTTTCTCGCGCACGTTCTCCACGCTCCATGAACTGAAGGTTGTTGACGGTATGGTGACCGTGACACCCCGGCTGGTTCCAGATCTCCTCTCGGGGTTCATCACCTATAAAATCGAGGGAGCACAGCCGTCGATGCTACAGCTCCTCAATCATATGATTCGGCCCCATGTTCGCCCGCCTCTGAACGCGTGAGTTCTCAGGTCTGAGGAACAGTCGTCCCTAAGAATTGCGGCCATCCTGCGAGGCGCCGAGGACCTCCCGCGCGACCCATTCCGCGAGCTGTTGTCGCTGTGGGACCCCGCTCTTACGCCTTCCGCTCTTCCAGCTCCACCAGCGCGCCAAGAAAATCTTTCGGATGCACGAACGCGATGCGCTCGCCGTGGACGTTCAACTGCGGCTTGCCGTCGCCGAGCACGCGCACGCCTTTGCCCCGCATATCTGCCGTCGCCGCATTGACGCTGTCGACGCCGAGGCTGAAATGGTGGATGCCGCCGCGCGGATTCTTCGCGAGGAATTTCGCGACCGGCGAATTCGCGCCCGAAGGCTCCATGAGTTCTATTTTCGCATTGGCAAGCTCGACGTACGCCATACGCACGCCCTGCTCCGCATTAACCTTGATCGCACCGATCTTGAGGCCGTAGCGGGCGTCAAGCTCCCGCGCCGCCGCATCGAGATCCGGCACAACGATGGAAACATGGCCCAATCCGGTAATCATGCCGTCACACCTCTCTCCTCACGCCTCACGTGCTCTTAAATCACTTTGTCGCGCCGCAACGCGGCGATTTTCGCATCATCCAGCCCGAGTTCATGCTTGAGTATCTCATCGGCATGCTGCCCCAGCGTCGGCGGCGCGCGCCGCACCGAGGTCGGCGTCGCGCTCAGCTTGAACGGCGTGCCGAGCATTTTGAGCGCGCCTATCTTCGGGTGCTCGACGGTTTCTATCATTATGCGCGCCGCCGTCTGTGGATCATCCAGCGCCTGCTTCACCGAATTGATCTTCCCGCACGGCACGCCGGCCGCCTGCAATTTGACTATCCACGTGTCGGCATTGTTACTCTTGAGGGCGGCGGTGATCATGCCGTCGACGATTTCGCGATGCGCGACGCGGTCGCGGTTCTGGATGAAGCGCGTATCCTGCGCCCATTCCGGATGGCCGAGTACCGCCGCGCATTTCGCGAACTGCGCGTCGTTGCCGGCCGCGAGTGCAAGCATGCCGTCCGCCGTCGGGAATGTTGTGTACGGCACGACGCTCGGATGGCCGTTGCCGAAGCGCCCGCCGTCCCTGCCGGCGACGAGGTAGCTCGACGCGACGTTGACGAGCATCGCAAGCGCGGACTCGAGTAACGAGACTTCCACTTTCTGGCCGCGCCCGGTGCGGTGGCGCGCGTTCAACGCGGCGAGAATCGCATTCGATGCGAGCATGCCCGTGCAGACGTCGACGAGCGCCACGCCATGCTTGGTGGGCGTGCCGCCCTGCGGCCCGGTGATGCTCATCAGGCCCGACTCCGCCTGCAGAATAAAATCATAGCCGGGCTGCGCGGCTTTCGGTCCCGTCGGACCGTAGCCCGTGATCGAGCAGCGCACGAGCCGCGGCGCGTGCTCGTCGAACCAGGCGTCGGTAAAACCCCATTTGGCGAGCGTGCCGACCTTGAAGTTATCGATCAGCACATCGCTTTTTTCAATCAGCGCGGCGAGTATCGTTTGTCCCGCCTTCATCGCCATGTTGAGCGCGAGCGAGCGCTTGTTACGATTCAACCCCAAAAAATATGCGGCCTCGCCTTCAACGAACGGCGGACCCCACGTGCGAGTGTCGTCGCCGTTGGGCGGCTCGACCTTGATCACGTCGGCGCCAAGGTCGCCCAGCATCATGCCGCACAGCGGGCCGGCGAGGATGCGCGTGAGATCGAGCACGCGCACGCCGTCGAGCGCACCGGCGCTGTCGGCGGTCATGTTGGGTACGCTCTCCTCACGCCTCACCCCTCACCCCTCTCGCCTTACTTCCTTTTCCGCCGCATGGCCGGCGGCTCATTGAGATTCTTCGCGCAACCGTCGAGATAACGCGCAAGCTCGCGCTTGTCGCGCTGACGGAACTGGTTGAAGTTGGGCTTTCGACCCTCGAGGAAGGCGTCCATCCCCTCGTTCGCCTCGGGCGAGCCCCACACATGGGCGAGCAGTTCCATGCCTTGCTGCCACGACGCATACAGCGCGTCGGATGCGGAGTTGAGCGAACGCTTGGTCATGCGGATCGTCAATGCGCTGTGGCCTTTCATGGTGGTGCACCACTTGAGCGTTTCTTTCACCAAATCCTTCTGCGGCACGCATTTGTTGATAAGGCCGACCTCGACGGCTTCCTTCGCCGTGAAGCGTCGCGCGCAGAAGATCATTTCGCGCGCAAGCCGCTCGCCAAGGATGAGCGGCAGGTATTGGGTCGCGCCAACCGTCGGGCACGCGCCGACTTTGGCGCCGGTCTGGCCGAGCACGGCGTTTTCAGACGCGATCACGACGTCGCACCAGAGTGCCAGTTCGTGGCCGCCGCCCATGCACCAGCCGTTGACCATGGCGATTACCGGGATCGGCAGGCCACGAATCGTCATCGCGAGCCCCAGCATGCGGTCGTTCCACATGTAGGCGTTGGTGAAATTGAGCCGCTTCATCGCGAAAAAATCACCGCCCGCCGAAAAAGATTTATTGCCGGCGCCGGTCACCACCGCGCAGACTATCGATGGATCTTCGCGTGTGGATTTCAGCGCGTGTATCATCTCGTCGAGCGTCTGCTCGCGGAACGAATTCAACACGCGCGGGCGGTTGATCGTGACCCACGCGACCTGATCCCTGACCTCGAACAGAATGTCCGAGTACTTAGCTGAGGGCCTACGTGCCTTCGCGGGTTTGCTGCGCTTGACTGCCATGTCTCTGATCTCCGGGATGGATGGTTTTACGAATGGCCCGACTTTCTGCCGCAAGTTTACCAGAGTGCGGCGCGCGCAGTCCGCATGCAGGCACACGCGCGGAATGTTTGACAGCACGCGTATGACTAAACTATCTTCACGGGTCGCACCCGTTTCATATTCGTTGCGCCGCTTGCGCGCAGGAGGAATTCCATGATCGTGCAGACCCGATACCGGCTCGCGTTCGTCGCCATCGCGGCAGGCGCCTGCGCCTTGAATGCGTTCGCCCAGAATTATCCCGCGCGCCCGGTGCGCATCATCGTGCCATTTGCACCA
>JANNPG010000463.1:0-6411 GCA_031399805.1 Betaproteobacteria bacterium
AAAGGGGTGCGCGTCATCGACATGACGTCGGTCGTGGTCGGGCCGATGGTCACCCTGATGCTGGCGGACTACGGCGCCGACGTGATCAAGATCGAGCCGCCGTCGGGCGACATCGTGCGCAACCTCGCGGGCCGCGCGATCACGCCCAACATGTCGCCGAAATTCCTGCATCTCAATCGCAACAAGCGCTCGCTCGCGATCGATCTCAAAAAACCGGCGGCGTATGACGCGCTGGCAAAGCTGCTCGCAACCGCGGACGTCCTGCTGTGGAACGTGCGGCCGTCGGCGATGGCGCGGCTGAAACTCTCCTACGACGAAGTCAAAGCGATCAATCCGAAAATCATTTACTGCGGCATCGTCGGCTTCGGCCAGACCGGGCGCTATCGCAACAAGCCCGCGTACGACTCCATCATCCAGGGCGCGGGCGGCATTGCAGCACTCCATCACCGCGCCACCGGCGAGCCACGCTACGTGCCTATCGTGATGGCCGACAAAACCACCGGCCTCATTGCCACGCAAATGGTGCTGATGGCGCTGTATCACCGCGAACGCACAGGCCTTGGCCAGTCGATCGAAGTGCCGATGTTCGAGAACATCGCGCGCTACGTGCTCGAAGAACACATGTACCATAAGACGTTCGAGCCGCCGATCGGCACCACCGGCGACCCGCGCATTTTCGATCCGGGCGCGCGCCCGGTGCCGACCCAGGACGGTTATATCTGCGTATCGGCGAATACCGATGCTCAAGCCTTCGCGGTGTTTGATGCGATCGGCAAGCCCGAATTTAAAACCGACCCGCGTTTCTCTTCGGTCGCGGCGCGCTTCAAGCACGTGCCGGAATATTTCGCGGCGCGCGCGGAAGGGTTGCAGCAAAAGACGAACGCGGAATGGATCGCGATATTCGATAAGGTCGATGTGCCGGCCATGCAGTACCACACGCTGGAATCGCTGATGGAGGACCCGCATCTGAAGGAGGTCGGGTTTTTCCGCAAGTTCGATCATCCGACCGAAGGCCGCATGATAGATATGGCGCTGCCGAACCAATCCACCGCCGGTTCGCGCACCGATTTCATGCCCGCGCCGAAAGTCGGCCAGCACACGGTCGAGGTACTGCGCGAGGCGGGTTACGACAACGCGGCGATCGACGCCATGGTCACGAGCGGCATTGCGGTCGACGGCAGACTTGAAAAACGTAAGGAGTGAGGCGTGAGGCGAAACAACCGGGGATCATCATCATGTGGCTGGCGTTCGCGCTGGCCGCTTGCGGCTTGAGCGGCGCGCACGCTCAAACTTATCCGAGCAGGCCGATCCGGTTGATCGCGCCGTTTCCGCCGAGCGGCAGCACGGATCTGCTCGCGCGCCTTATCGCGGTGGGCACGACCAAGCGGCTCGCGGTGCTGCCGGACGTGCCGACGGTCGCGGAATCGGGCGTGCCGGGCTACGAAGCAACGCAATGGTATGGGATACTGGCGCCTGCAGCGACCCCGCGCGAACTTGTGTTGAGGCTCAATGCCGAGATAGTTCGGGCGCTGCGCCAACCCGCGGTCAGGGAGCGGCTCGCGGCGGATGGCACGGTGCCGGTCGGCAACACGCCGGAGGAATTCGGCGCGCACATCAAGGCCGAGATCGCGCGCTGGGCGCCGGTGGTTAAAGCGTCGGGAGCGCGGCCGGAATAATATTCACGTCGCATCTGTTTCAATCAAAGGGAGAACCATAGTGAACACACGTCGCCAACTACACCCGCGGCTCGCCGCGGCCGCCTTGCTGATGACTGCCGCGATTGCGCTCGCGCAGCCCGCGCAAAAACCTTTCGAGCCTACCTCGGGTCAGCAGGGCAAGGACGTCGTCTGGGTGCCGACCCCGCAGGCACTGGTCGACAAGATGCTCGATATCGCGAAGGTCACGGCCCGCGACATCGTGTACGACCTCGGCTCGGGCGACGGCCGCACCGTGATCACCGCGGCCAAGCGCGGCGCGCGCGCGACCGGCATCGAGTACAACCCCGACATGGTCGAATTGTCCAAGCGCAATGCGGCCAAGGAAGGCGTCGGCGAAAAAGCGGTCTTCATGAAAGCGGACTTGTTCGAGACCGATTTCTCGCAGGCGACCGTGATCACGATGTTCCTCTTACCCGATATCAATCTGAAGCTGCGTCCGAAAATACTCGACCTGAAGCCCGGCACGCGCATTGTGTCGAATACGTTTACCATGGGCGAATGGAAGGACGACGAGACCGCAACCGTCGAGGAGAAAGACGGTTGCAGCCACTATTGCACCGCGCACCTGTGGATCGTGCCCGCCAAGGTCGCCGGCACCTGGCGTTTCGCGCAAGGTGAATTGACGCTGAAACAGGAGTTCCAGATGGTGCAGGGCACGCTAAAATCCGGCGCCAACGCGCTGCCGATTTCGAAGGCCCGGCTGCGCGCAGATCAGTTCAGCTTCAGCGCGGGCGGCGCCGATTACTCGGGGCGCGTCAACGGCAGCAGCATCGAAGGCAGCGTCACTACGGGCGGCAACACCGCCAAGTGGAGCGCCACGCGCCGCTGACCCGGCGCCCTCACACGCGGTTTTGGTTGTTCATGTTTAATCAAGGGAGAATCGGCATGCTGGCTGTACAATTTTTTCGTCGTTCGTGGTTGGCTTTTCTGTTGTGCGTGCTTGCCGCGGGCGTCTGCGCGCAAACGGCCAAGAAGGATTTCGAGCCGCAGGTCGGCCAGGAAGGCAAGGATGTCATCTGGGTGCCGACGCCGCAGGGACTCATCGACAAAATGCTCGGCATGGCGAACGTCACGGCGGCCGATTATGTGGTAGATCTAGGCTCCGGCGACGGCCGCACCGTGATCGCCGCCGCCAAGCGCGGCGCACGCGCTCTGGGCATCGAATACAACGCCGACTTGGTCGAACTCTCGAAGCGCAGTGCGGAGAAAGAAGGCGTTGCCGGTAAGGCGAATTTCATCAAGGCCGACATCTTCGAGAGCGATTTCTCGCAGGCGACGGTGATCACGATGTACCTGCTGCCGCAACTCAATCTCAAACTGCGCCCGAAAATTCTCGACTTCAAGCCCGGCACGCGCATCGTGTCGCACGCGTTCACGATGGAAGACTGGACTGCGGATCAGACGGAATCGTTCGACGGCCGCACCGCTTACCTGTGGATAGTGCCGGCCAGGGTCGAAGGCACGTGGCAATTCGCGCAGGGTGAACTGTCATTCACGCAAAGCTTCCAGATGGTCAGCGGCACGTTGAAGGCCGGTGGCAATTCGGTGGCCGTGCGTAACGGCAAATTGCGCGGCGATCAGTTGAGCTTCAGCGCCGGGAACTCCGACTACACGGGCCGCGTCAACGGCATGACCATCGAAGGCACGGTCAAGGGCGCGACCGCCGGTGCGTGGAACGCTACCCGCACGAGTACCAAGCCCGCTGCGGCGCCGGCGAAATAGGCAACCGCGCGCGCGTTTCATTAGGTGCCGCGCTCTTATCTTCAGGAGTTACCCGCATGGCCAAGCAACAGGGCATAGTCATCATCGGCGGCGGCATCATGGGCGGCGACATCGCCATCATCTTCGCCGCCGGCAACTGGAACGTGCACGTGATGAGCCCGTCGGAAAAGACCCGCGCCTCGCTGCCCGCGCGCGTCACAGCCGGCCTCAAAAAACTCGGCGCGCCGGACAGCGCCGCAGCACTCGTCAAGACTTACGCCAACCTCGAAGCGATACCGTGGCAGGAAGTCGATCTCGTGATCGAAGCGGCGACCGAGGATCTCGCGCTCAAGCAAAAGCTTTTTTCGCAGCTCGAAACGTTCGCGCGAGCCGACATCCCGCTCGCAAGCAATACGTCAACCTTTCCGATCGGCGATATCGGCCGCCATCTGAAAACGCGCTCGCGCGTGGTCGGGCTGCACTACTTCATGCCGGCTCACCTTGTGCCGCTGGTTGAAATCATACAGGCCGAATTCACCGACAAGGCGGTGGGCGACCGGCTCGAAGCGCAGCAACGGGCGCTCGGCAAGGCGCCGGTACGCGTCAACAAGGATATCCCCGGCTTCATCGGCAACCGTTTGCAGCACGCGATGATGCGCGAGGCGCTGTACCTCGTCGCCGACGGCGTGGTGTCGCCGGAAGGCATCGATACCGCGGTGCGCTACGGCTTCGGTTTTCGCTTTCTGGCGTGCGGCCCGATGACGCAAAAGGAAATGTCGGGCTGGGACACCAATCTCTTTGCCGGCACTTCGCTTTATCCGAGCCTGCACAGCGAGAAAGAACCGCCGCAGTTCCTGAAGGACATGGTCGCGAAAGGCCACATCGGCATGAAGACCAGGCGCGGCATCTGGGAATGGACCGACGAGAGCGCGGCGCAGGAAAAGGCGCGCATCGAGAAAGTGCTGCAGGCGGCGTTCGAGATACTCAAGGCCGACGCGACCGGCGACAAGAAATAACCGGGCGGGCGCGGCATAAAGCGCAACCCCCATAGCGGCAATACCTTTTTTTGCGCCCGTGAGCGCGTTCGCGACATACGGCGCACGTCCCGCCTCCACCAGCCGTGGTAGTACGGTAAACCTTAAACCACCTGAAATTGTGGAGCCGGTATACGCCTGGCGAAACCCACCCAACCCTCTTCTGTAAACCGCGCTTGCAGTCGGCGCGTTATTGCCCATATACTGTATATAATTACAGTATTGCTCCCAGCCCGCGGGGCGCGACACGTGAAAGGGCATAACCACAGGAGAACCACATGGAAACAGCAGCCGCACTCAAAATCATCCAGCAACTCGCCGACGGCATCGATCCGCAAACCGGCAAGGCGTTCGGCGCCGACAGTCCGTACCAGCATCCCGACACCGTGCGCGCGCTGTTCGTAGCGCTGCGCGCGCTCGATGCGCCGCCCGCGCCTGCTGCGCCCGCTTCCAGACAGCGCGCTGCCGCGACCGGCGATAACACGCCGTCAAACTCCGGCAAGCCGTGGTCGGATGACGAGGACAAGGCGCTCGCCGCCGCCTTCGACGCCGGCAAGAAAATTTTGGAGCTGGCCACCGCGCACCGGCGTTCGCGTTTCGCGATCGAAGCGCGGCTTGCCAAGCTCGGCAAAATCGAGCCGCCCGCCAATATGCGCGGGCACAAAGCCGCGTCGGACACGGCGGCTTACTCAGTGCAGCACTAATACGAGTGGGCGAAACAGGAGGCCGGCAAGAGCCCATAACATAATGAAACACGTGTGCGTTTCATTATGTTATGGGCTCAGGGAAAGGGAGCTTCCCGCCGGCCTCTTGCCAGTCTGCCTTCGGCACCGGCCTTTCGTGGAAAGCGACTTGGAGCGCGTTTCAAAATGAGGGTAGCGCAGGCGACCCCGCCTGCACCGGCCTGAATGCAGGCGAGTCGCCTGCGCTACGCCCCGAAGGAAGTCCCCTCGGGGGACGCCCCGAAGGAAGTCCCCTTGGGGGACGCGTGCATTGCCATGGAGTTGACGTATCTCTCATTTTGAAACGCGGTCTTAAGCATCGGGTGCTGCTGCTCGACTTTAAGGCCATTTTGCCGCAACTCGATTGCAAAAGCGTTTTCGTCTGGATTCATCCGTGTGTATCCGTGTTTATCTGTGGCTCAATGGTTCTTGGTCTTGATCTTATCGGCGTCCATCGGCGGCTAAGAGGTCGCGGTAGCGTTCGCTCTTCTCCGTCAGTTCAGCGTGCGTGCCGACGGCAACGATGCGCCCGCCATCGAGCACGGCGATGCGATCCGCGCTTTCCACCGTCCGCAGCCGATGGGCGATCACGAGTGTCGTGCGCCCGGCCATCAGCGCCCGCAGGGCATCTTGCACGAGCGATTCGGACTGCGCGTCGAGCGAGGATGTCGCCTCGTCCAGCAGCAGGATCGGCGCATTGCGCAGAATCGCACGCGCGATCGCGATGCGCTGCCGTTGACCGCCCGACAATCGCACCCCTCGCTCGCCGATATGGGTGTCGAGCCCGGCTTCCAGCCGCGCCGCGAACTCATCGACATGCGCGGCGGTCGCAGCACGCTTGACCTGGAGATCTGACGCCTCGAGCCGGCCATAGCGGATATTCTCGCGGATACTGCCCTCGAACAGCAACGCCTCCTGCGGGACGACCGCAAACGCCTCACGCAGCGACCGGCGCGTTACCGTCGCGATCGACACCCCGTCGATGAGGATATCCCCGCCCATCGGTTCGTAGAAACGTTGCAGCAGCCACATCACCGTAGACTTCCCGGCGCCCGTCGCGCCGACCAACGCCATCGTGTTGCCAGCCGGTACCTGCAACGTGAAGCCGCTCAGCACAGGCTCACCCGGCGCATAGGCGAATTCCACCGCCACAAACTCGACCTCGCCGCGCGTGACGTGCAGATCCGGCGCCCCGGACGGGTCGTTGGCCTCCGGCGGCCGGTCGAGGATTTCGTA
>JANNPG010000469.1:0-2425 GCA_031399805.1 Betaproteobacteria bacterium
TGGTGATTTCGCCGAGCGCGCCTTCGGCCGTCTGCGCCAGCGAAATACCGTCGTTGGCGTTGCGGGCAGCCTGGTTAAGCCCATTGATCTGCGCCGTGAAGCGCTGCGAGATCGCAAGACCGGCGGCGTCGTCCTTGGCGCTATTGATGCGCAGGCCGGAGGACAGGCGTTGCAGCGACGTGTTGAGCGTGCTCTCTGACGCGTTCAGGTTGCGCTGCGCATTCAGAGAAGCGATGTTGGTGTTAATGACTTGAGGCATTTGAATCTCCTATGAGAAAGTTGGGCCCGGTATGAGCGGTGACCTGCTGCCCCTGGATTTGTGTGTGGCACCGAGCAGCGCCGTCCTGGCGTTTATCGGACCCGCTGCGGAAAAACTTGAGCGCGGCATCGCAACACCCGCAACGGCCTGCCGAACGGCGAAGCACGCAGCCCTCGCAACATGAATCCCGGACCGCAACCTCTCAACGCCTGAACAGTAGTCGGTTGCGGGCCCTTTCGATCGGCGAAGGTGACGTGCAAAACCCGCGGTATTCAGGTGGTGTACAAAGCGCACAACTCTGGCCGATGACCTTGTACACGTGACGGATTGCGGCACCCGCGTAAGCCTGTCTCGGGCGCATTTCGGCAGTTATGCCAATGCCATAACACGTAAGCACCCTGCCTACATCGAAAGCAGGCCGTACCTAGCGCGAGAACGAGATGCGTCACCCTTCATAACACCTAAGTGCCCGTAGATCATGCGATCACAAACACCGAAGCACCGGCCCTTTCGGCACGTGTGCGGACCGGCGGAGAGTACAGATGAAGACCGAACAATTGCTTGAAGAGATTCGCGAGGCGAATCTTTCCTACTTCGTGCTGGCACAGCACCTGATCCGCAAGGATCGCACCGAGGCGCTCTACCGGCTGGGCATCAGCGAGGAAGTGGCCGACATGCTGGACGGCCTGTCGACGGCGCAGATCCTGAAGATCGCTGCGTCGAACATGCTGATGTGCCGGTTCCGCTTCGACGACCAGACGATCTGGAAGCTCCTGACCAACCATGCGCGCGAACGCGGTGTCGGCATTGCCCATGCCGCGATCCTGATGTCCGGCGCCGCCGCGGAAAGCGCCTGAGCCATGCGCGGCAAGAGTGTGGTCGACGATGCACGCGAAGTTGGACGGGCCCGGGCGCTGATCGAGTTCGATGCGCGGTTGCAGGTGCTGGAGTCGGAAACTCCCCTGTCGCGGGAACGGCTGCTGCGTCTCTACAAGGAGCTGCGCGGCAAGTCGCCGCCGAAGGGCATGCTGCCGTTCTCGACCGACTGGTTCGTCACCTGGATGCCGAATATCCAGGCGTCGCTATTCATGGCGATCTACCGCCATCTGCGGGCCGCGGCCACGGTGGATCGCGTCGACGGGATGACGCGTGCCTACCGCCTCTATCTTGAACAATGCGCCGCCAGCGAGATGAAGCCGGTGCTGTCCTTGACGCGCGTGTGGCGTCTCATCAAGTTCTTCGAAGCGGGCATGCTGCGTTACGCGACCTGCCGGCGCTGCGAAGGCCAGTTCGTGGTGCGCGACCTCGATCTCACGACGCGGTACGTCTGCGGCTGCTGCCAGCCGCCGGCCCGCGCCGGCAAGACCCGCGTGGCGGAACGCGAACGGATCGCCGCGTAGTTCGTGGAAGAAAAACGTACCCTCACCCCGGCCCTCTCCCGCAGGCGGGAGAGGGAGGAAAACGCGGCGCGCCGGAGAGAACGTTCCCTCTCCCCGCGTGCGGGGAGAGGGGTAGGGGCAATGCTGGTCACTTAACTGATTTCGTCGCCCCCGCGAAGGCGGGGGCCCAGTGTCGTTCAGACATAAGACACTGGATTCCCGCCTTCGCGGGAACGACGGCAAGGGCTTAAGTGACCAGCATTGGGGTTAGGGGCGAGACCGGGATTTCGCCGAGCCTGCTCGGCGCCGGACGAGCAGCCATCGCTTGCAAGCGATGGCGCGCACTGCAAGTGAGGGGCAGTTTCCTCCGCGCGAGGCGAACCGACCGGGGTCCCTAATTCCTCAAGATCGCGCCGGTGCTGCCGACATTGGTACGTGCCCGCCAGCTTGACGCCGATCGAAGTTGTAGCCGGTACACGTGAACGTCCTCAACGCGCGAAGACCCTCCCATGCTGGTTGTCCTAGGTTACGTAATCGTTGTCGGTTCCGTCTTCGGCGGCTTCGTGCTATCGGGCGGCCATCTCGCCGCGATGTTCCAGCCGCTCGAGCTGCTGATCATAGGCGGCGCAGCGCTCGGGTCGTTCGTCGTCGGCAACACTGCGAAATCGCTCAAGGCGACGCTGGCGGCGCTCCCCAGTTGCGTCAAGGGCACCAAGTACAACAAGAAACTCTACATGGAGCTCATGAGCCTGCTCTACGAAGTGCTGCAGAAGATCCGCAAGGAAGG
>JANNPG010000483.1:0-3577 GCA_031399805.1 Betaproteobacteria bacterium
CCCCGGCAGAAGCGACGTCGAGGCCGTCGACTAACCCGGCGAGATGCCGCACCACGTCAGGCAGCGGGTTCGCCTTGATCGCGTAATGCAGATGGACGCCGGCCGGCAGGTGCTTGCGCAGCAGCTCGACCCGCTGCGTGATCAAGGCGCGGTCATAGGCGTAGAAGGGCGTGCGGCCGATGCGCTGTGCGAGCTGCGTCAGCGGCATGCCGCCGATCTGCAGGCAGTCGTCAATAACCGCGAACTGCGTCATCGGCGCGTGTGAGGGCCGTGGACTGCTCATAGGATCAAAGACAAGCTATAGCCACTGATAGACACAGAAAAGTCAAACTATTAAGCCACAGATAAACACAGATAAACGCAGATGAAAATCAACAGCACATCCAAGTTCATTTAGCCGCCGATACACGCGGAGTTCAATTATCCAAAACTATGCGCTTTACTTCAGCGCGCGGCCGGCCGAAGTTTACCAGCAGACAGACCCTTAGAGCGCATTTCAAAATGCGGGTAGCGCAGGCGACCCCGCCTGCATCGGCCTGAATGCAGGCAAGTCGCCCCGTTAGAGATCGAATCTCTAACGGGGTCGCCTGCGCTACGCCCCGAAGGAAGTCCCCTCGGGGGACGCCCCGAAGGAAGTCCCCTCGGGGGACGCCCCGCAGGAAGTCCCCTTGGGGGACGCTTGCATTGCCATGGAGTTGACGTATCTCTCATTTTGAAACGCGGTCTTAATCAAACTTACTCAAAGGTCCCGATGGAAGAGTTGACCAAACGCCAGCAGGAGATACTGCGCATGATCCGCGAGTTCATCGCGGACTCCGGATTTCCACCCACGCGCGCCGACATCTGCCGCGCAATGGGTTTTAACTCGCTCAATGCCGCAGAGGAACATCTGCGCACGCTCGAGCGCAAGGGCGCCATCGAGATGCTGGCCGGCGCTTCGCGCGGCATCCGTCTCAAGGGGGCGCTGGGGTTGCCGCTCATCGGGCGCGTGGCCGCCGGCAGCCCGCTCTTAGCCGTCGAGAACATCGAGACACATTTTCAGCTCGATGCGCAACTCTTCAAGCCGCGCGCCGATTACCTGCTCAAGGTGCGCGGGCTGAGCATGCGCGATGCCGGCATCCTCGACGGCGATCTGCTCGCCGTGCACCGCGCGCACGAAGCACGCTCGGGCCAGGTGGTGGTCGCGCGGCTGCACGACGAAGTCACGGTCAAGCGTTTCCGCCGCCGCGGCAACCAGGTGCAGCTAGTGCCCGAGAATCCGGATTTCAAAATCATCGAGGTCGACCTGCGCCGCATGCCGTTCGAAATCGAGGGCATCGCGGTTGGCGTAATCCGCAGCGGCACGTTGTGAACGCGCTCGCCGCGATACTTAGAGCGCCTAACATGATGAAACACGTGTGCGTTTCATCATGTTAGGCACTCTTACCCATCCCGCCGTCTGGCGCGGCAATCAGTTGAGCCGCGTTGCGAGCGCGAGCGTGCCGACCGGTTTCGCCGCGCTCGACGCGCAGTTGCCCGGCGGCGGCTGGCCGACCGCAGCGTTGACGGAAATCCTGCCGCAGCATGCCGGCATCGGCGAACTGCGCATACTCGGCGCAGCACTGGCCGCGCTGTCTGCGCAAAAACACACCCTCGCATGGATCGCGCCGCCTCATCTGCCGTACGCGCCGGCGCTCGCCGCCATCGGCATCGACCTCGCGCGCATCATCATCGTCACCACCCGCTCGCCGCGCGAGACGCTGTGGGCGACCGAACAGGCGCTGCGCTCCAAAGCCTGCGGCGCGGTACTCGCGTGGCCCGGCATTATTAAATATCCCGAGTTGCGGCGCTTGCAGCTTGCTGCCGAAGACAACCCCGTGCTCGCCGTGCTGTTCCGCCTGCCGCAGACGTCTGCCGAAACATCGTGCGCGGCGTTGCGGCTCGATCTCAAAACCTGGCACGGTCAGCTCGCCGTGCGCATACTCAAACGCCGCGGCGCAGATCTTAATGCGCCGATTCTGTTGCACTCACCTGCCGTCGCACCCGGACGCGCAATCAAATCCCACCTGGATCATCATGCTGTGGATCGCGCTCGATTTCCCCTGCCTGCCGCTCGAAACGTTTGCATTAGCCTCGGCACACACTGAGCCGTGGGCGATCGCCGACGAGGCCTGCGTGCTCGTCTGCAATCAGCCGGCACACGCGCTGGGCGTGCGCGAAGGCATGCGCCTGTCGGCAGCGTGCGCGCTGGTTCCCCAACTCAACTACCGGTTGCGCGATGCGGCCGCCGAAACCGCGACGCTCGACACGCTCGCCGCATGGGCCCAACAGTTCACGCCCAACGTTTCGCTGGAGCCGCCGCGCGCACTCTTGCTCGACATCGAGGGCAGCCTGCGGCTCTTCGGCGGCATCCGCCCCATCCTGCAAGCGTTGAAGCACGGCCTTGACGCGATGGGATACTCCGCGACGATGGCGTGCGCACCGACCGCCACCGCGGCCTTGCTGCTCGCGCGCGCGCGCCTGCAGAAAATCGTCAACTGCAAACGCGCGCTCGAAGCCGTCATCGCATCGCTGCCGCTCACGCTCTTCGCATGCGACGCGCGCGCCGTGCAGACGCTGCACGCCGTCGGCGTCAAGTGCATCGGCGATCTCATGGCGCTGCCGCGCGACGGCGTGGCGCGGCGCGGCGGGCGGCCGCTGCTCGATACGGTGGACCGCGCGCTGGGCCGGCTGCCGGCGCCGCGTAAATTTTTCGCGCCACCCGCGCAGTTCGACGCCAGACTCGAATTCGCCTTCCCGGTCGCGCAGAGCGAAGCGCTGCTGTTCGCGGCCAACCGCCTGATCAATCAGCTCACGGGTTTTCTGGCGGCGCGCAACGGCGGCGTCCAGCGTTTCACGCTGACACTCCTGCATGAACGCAGCGCGGCCACGCGCATCGAAATCGGACTGGTTGCGCCGGCGCGCAACGGCGCGCACCTGACGCTGCTCGCGCGCGAACGGCTGGCGGCGCTGGCGTTGCCGGCGCCCGTGCATGCGTTGCGCATCGAAGCGAACGACATTCTGGTGCTCGCGGAAGAAAACCGCGAGTTGTTCCCGGACCGCACCGGCGCGCAAGGCGAGTGGCAAAAGCTCGTCGAGCGCCTGCGCGCGCGGCTGGGCACAGAGGCGGTACACGGTCTGGCGGCGCACGCCGAACACCGTCCCGAACGCGCATGGCGCGCGATCCAGCCCGGCACCGCAAGCGCGGCACCCGCGTGCGGCCCGCGGCCGTTGTGGCTGCTCGCTGATCCGCAACCGTTGCGGGAAATCGCCGCACGTCCGCATTATCGCGAAAACGCGCTGGCGCTCGTCGCGGGGCCCGAGCGCATCGAGTCCGGCTGGTGGGACGATGACGACGTCAAACGCGACTATTTCGTCGCGCAAACGTCCGATCATGCGACGTTATGGATATACCGCGAACGCCGCGCGCCCGGCGGCTGGTATCTGCACGGCGTCTTCAGTTGAAGCTCCATGCCCGCTTTATTGCCGGCGTACGCCGAGCTGCATTGCGTCAGCAATTTCACTTTTCTGCGCGGCGCCTCGCGCGCTGAAGAACTCG
>JANNPG010000312.1:0-5203 GCA_031399805.1 Betaproteobacteria bacterium
GCTCGCGTCGAGCCCGCCCTGCGCGTAGGGTACGATCATACGAACCGGGCGAATTGGATACCGCTCGCGTGGGATTGATGCCTGCGCGATCAACACGGCGGCCGCGGCCGACTCGCGGACGGTCGCATCCCGCAAGCGGGAGCCCTGCTCACTGCTCGCGTCCAGCCCACCCGGTGCGTACGGCACGATCAGACGGGTCGTCTTATTAGGATAGTCTTGCGCCGCGGTGCCGCCGGTCAGAACGCCCAGCAGGACCAGCGCCGCAAACGCAGGTGCGAGATAATTTTTCTTCATGTCAACGTTCCCCCTCTTGCGCAGATGTCTCGTGCGAGCAGTGTCCATTGTGCCCCCATTCCGGCCTTCCCCCGCAAGGGGGAAGGTGAGTACAGCGTTCCGCCTATGGAATAACTCGCGCCGCGCGAAATTTTCCGAACAAATCGAAAAACATTTTTTCGGTGTCCAGGCACTCGCCGAAACCCGTTTGCCGCAACTTCAGCGTGTCCGACATGATGTCGTAGCCGGGCGCGAATACGAAATCCCCGTAAGACCATAACGCGGTCTCTTCGTACGGAACGGGTTTCAGCCGGTGCCGCGCGACGATGCGCTCCCACACCGGCGCTTTGTCCGCCATCGTCTGCGCGAGATTCACTGTTTTCACCGGGCCGGCCTGCATGCCGAAGTATTCGGCAAAGCGTGGCCACACATTGGCCCAGCGTATGAAGTCGCCGTTGGTCACGTTGAACGCCTGGTTTGCGCACGCGGGCGCCGTCGACATCCACTCGATGGCCCGGGCGAGCAGTGTGGCGTCGACGCATTGATACAACGCGTGGAAATTCACGGCGCTGCCCGGAAAATACAGCGGCTCGCCCAGTTCTTTCGCGATCATTGCGTAGACCGCAATGATCTTGGCAATACTGCGCGCGACGCCGGGATCGCCGTCGCATATCGCGTGCGGGCGGCTGGCGCTCCACTGCCACGCTTTGCCGCGGCTGCGCTCATTGATGAAATCCTGCTGCGCGTAATACCAGTTGGTCTCAGTGATGCGCGGATCGGACTCCCGGGCCGGCGTTTTATACGGCCCGAGATCGGAGCCGTAATACTTGCTGCCCTGGACAAGATGAACGTGCTGCAAGCCGCGTGCCACCGGCTCGACAGCATCGATCACGTTGCGCAGCATCGCCGCGTTCAGGTCTATCGGTTCCTTGGTCGACGCGGTGTGGCTCGCGCGCGCGCAATAGAGCACATGCGTGACCTTGCCCATCCCGCCGAGCTCAGCGCGACACGCGGCGGCGTCGGCAAGATCGACCGCAATCACCGGGTAACCCGGCGGCTGCGCCGGCTGCCGGCGCGCCAGCCCGATTACTTCCCATTCTTTTTGCGTCGCCAGATATCCGGCCAGCCCGCGTCCCACGATGCCGGAAACTCCGGGTATAAACGCACAGTAACGCGCCATGTCATAGCGCCATGTGAGCCGTGCTCTTGATTAAGGTCCTGCGTCGCGCCGATGCGGTTCGCCCGCAAGCGCTGAATTCCTGCGCGCCCGCACTGGCGTCAACCGCGACCCGCCGGCCTGGACTGGAAATAGGTGACACCATGCTCCTCGTCACTTATGAGATCAATGGAGATCAATAAGCCAGCGCATGAGCTGCGCGTGAACCACGGGAGAAAATGCCGATCTTTCAGGCGATTATATCCTACCGGCCCAAGCGCAATTGCGCGTGTTTAGATCGGTCAACCAAGAATTGTAAAAGTTACAAAACGTTACAATGATGACCTGTGTCATAGTTCCTGTAGAACAGCGTGAGCGAGCATTATTGTGCCGTTTGATCGTGCCCGTGTATGCTTTTGGCTTGCTCGCGCGTTGTTGCAGGTAGTTACTTTCCATGTAACCACAATCGGAGGTGTCCCATGGCTGAGGAGAATCGCAAGATCAATCCGTTAATCGCCGCCGCTTCGGTCGCGGTGATCCTGTTCAGCGCCGTAGGCGTAGGCGTAATGACTGGCGTAATTCCGAGTTCGAAGTCATCGACCGAAACGTTGAGCAAGGTCGAGTCCAAAACCGCTCCCGCCCCCGCAGCGACTCGTGCGCCGGCCGCGCACAAGCCCGGCCCGGCGACCGAGTCACGGCCGGCCAAAACCCACGTGGCGGTGAATGAGCCGGTGGCGAAGCCCGCGGCGGCTCGCGTGTGCACCGAGTGCGGCGTGATCGATGCGATCAATGCGCAGGATCATAAAGGCGCGGGCACCGGTATCGGCGCCGTGGGCGGCGCCGTAGTTGGCGGACTGATCGGCAATCAGATCGGCAGTGGCCGCGGCAATACCGCAGCGACAGTGGTCGGAGCGGTCGGCGGCGCGGTCGCCGGCAATGAAGTCGAAAAACGCGTGAAGTCGACCAAGGACTACAAGGTGTCAGTGCGCATGGACGACGGCACCTTCCAATCCTTTACATTTGACGCGGCGCCCCCGTACGCGGTCGGCGATAAAGTTAAAGTAATCGACGGCAAACTGGTAAGAAGCTGAGTGCCGCGCGGGACGGACCCTGCGCGCGCGAAGGGACGCGCTGTGGCGCGCCCCCGCGCGTTCCAGCGGCTGATGACGCTCAGCCCGTCACGGCGGACCGCGTTGGATTTATACTGTCGAACAGGATCCGCACGGTTACGACAAAGGAACCGCCATGAGAATCTCAAGTGCAGTTGTCATTGCAGCGTTGGCCGCGGCAACGCTGCCGGGCGCAACCGCCAGCGCGCAAAAAGCCAAAACCCTGCCGGTGCAGAATTTCTACTTCGATGATTACGAATGGCCGTTGCCGGGCGAAGGCACGACGACGATGACGTTGACCGGCATGAAAAGCGTGCATGCCGTGTGGATGACATTCACAAGGTATGCTGACGGCAAACCTGTCACGGACAGCCCGGTCATCACGCTGTTTGAAGGCTCGACGATCAAGTGGGCCGCACCGCAGGGCGGATGCAATTATGAACTGCAGCTCGTCAACTCCAACCCGCCGGTCATCAACATGAATAAGCCGCCGGCAATGTGCAACTTGCGGCTCGGCGCCAAGGCGATATTCAGAATTCTGGCGATTCAATAGGCACGTATTACGGCGTGACGCGCGAGGCTCACGCGCCGGAATTCCGCGCGCAGATTGCCGCTCAGCCCGTGACGCCGATATTCCACGGCACGAACTCGTGATCGCCGAGGCCGAGAACCTCGCTCTTGGTTTTTTCGCCCGACACGGTGCGCAGGAGTTCTTCGAAAATCTCCTGTCCCATCTGCTGCATCGTCTTGCTGCCGTCGAGGATGCCGCCGCAGTTGATGTCCATGTCGTCTTTCAACCGGTTGTACATCGGCGTATTGGTCGCGAGTTTGATCGACGGCACCGGTTTGGCGCCGAACATCGAGCCGCGTCCGGTGGTGAACATGATGACGTTGGCGCCGCCGGCGATCTGACCGGTGGCGGAGCACGGATCGAAACCCGGCGTGTCCATGAACACGAGGCCTTTCTGCTTCACCGGCTCGGCGTAGCGGTAGACCTCCATCAGCGGTCCGGTGCCGCCCTTCATCGACGAGCCCAGCGACTTCTCGAAAATATTCGCCAGCCCACCGGTCTGGTTGCCCGGGCTCACGTTGCCGTTGATCTGCGTGTCGCGACCGACGGTATATTCGTCCTTCCACCAGCGGATGCGCGCGACCAGCTTCTCGCCCACTTCGCGCGAACGCGCGCGGCGCGTGAGCGTATGCTCGACGCCGTAGATTTCCGGTGTTTCCGACAGGATCGCGGTGCCGCCGTGGCGCGCGAGTATGTCCATCGCGGCGCCTAACGCCGGGTTCGCGGTGATCGACGAGAAGCCGTCCGAGCCGCCGCATTGCAGACCCACCATGATGTGGCTCGCGGGCACGCGCGTGCGCGTAACGCGATTTGCGTCCGGCAGCATCTCCTTCACCGCCGCCACGCCCGCCGCGATGGTCTTGGTCGTGCCGCCCTCGTCCTGCATGACGAACGAGCGCAGGCGCGAGTTCGTCTCGAGACCCTGCTCCTTGAATAATTTGGCTACCTGATTGCGCTCGCAACCGAGGCCGACCACCAGCGCGCCGGCGAGATTCGCGTGCAGCGCGTATCCGGCCATCGTGCGGCGCAGAAGGTCCATCGGCTCGCCGGTCATCTCCATGCCGCAGCCGGTCGCGTGCGCAAACGCCACGACGCCGTCGACGTTGGGGAACTCCGCGAGCCGCTCGGGCGTAAAATATTCGGCGATCTTGTGCACCACCGTCGCCGAGCAATTCACGGTCGACAGCACGCCGATGTAATTGCGCGTGGCGACCTGGCCGTTCGCGCGCACGATGCCCATGAACGTCGCGCGCTCTTTTTCGGGAATCATTTGCACCGGACGATAGTCCTCGGCATGGGCGTAGTCGCGATCGAACTCGCGGAATTCCATGTTATGCGAATGCACGAACGTGCCCGGCGCGATGTCGGCCGCGGCAAAGCCGATCGTCACGTTGTACTTGAGGATGGGCTCACCCTTCGTGATCGCGCGCGTGGCGATCTTGTGACCGGACGGCACCTGGCTGCGGCAGGTGAGCCCGTCGCCGAGCTTGGTGCCGATCTCCACGTTCGACCGCGCGATGACCACGTTGTCCGCTGCGTGCAGGCGAATTACCGGGCCGGCAGCGGGTCTGTCCAGAACTTCGATCATGGCGCTCACCTTTCGGGCCAGGAACTGGCGCAAGCGGGTATTTTATCCCTTTACCGGAAAATCCAGTCCATAAGCGCGCGCAGCCCGTGGCGGTCGTTGCACCACGCACGATTGATGATGCCAGCCGCGGCGGCCGGCGAGGCCTCACGCGCGGACGCGCGAACCCGTCGGTGGACGGGTCTGTGACTATTTCGTGCCGTCAGCTTGGGGGATGGGCGGCGCGTCCATTACGGGCGGCGCACCCCGCTGTTGAAACGACCGCTGGACGCCCCGCTTAAGTCTTGGGCGCCGCCAGCTTGCCGCCCATTTTCTCGCAGGAGCCTTTGGCGACGAGCTTCCATGCGGTCGGGTCGTTGTCCTTCTTGGACGTGCCCGCACACGAATTCTTGCCCGCGGCGCATTCATTCTGGCCGGCTTTGGCGACGCCGTAGCATTTTTCCTTGGGGGACGACTGCGCCTGGGCGGTCGTAGCGCCAGCGACACCCATCGCGATGAGCCCCATCAGG
>JANNPG010000548.1:0-7660 GCA_031399805.1 Betaproteobacteria bacterium
CCACGGCCGATCGTGAGCAAGCTGAATGCGGCGATCGTCGAAGCGCTCCACCAGCCCGACGTTGCGACGCGCCTCGCCGCGGACGGCTCGACCCCCGTCGGCAGTTCGCCCGCGCAGTTCAATGCGCACATCAAGTCCGAAATCGCGAAGTGGAAGACGCTGGTGAAGGAAGCGAATCTGCGGTTTGATAAATAGTAAGGTCTCTAATGACGATACGATGCAAAGCGGCGGTACTGCGGACGATCGGGGCGCCGCGCCCGTACGCGAAGTCCAAGCCATTATCCATCGAGGAAGTGAACCTCGCGCCGCCCAAGCCGGTTGAATTGCTGGTTCGCATCGCCGGCGCGGGGCTGTGTCATTCGGACTTGTCGGTGATCAACGGCGACCGTCCGCGTCCGGTGCCGATGGCATTGGGTCACGAAGGGGCGGGCGAAATCGTCGAGGTCGGCTCGGCCATTGACGATGTGCGCGCCGGAGACCACGTGGTGTTCCAGTTCTCGGCGTCCTGCGGCCGCTGCCGGCGCTGTGTCGAGGGTCGCCCGCAGGTCTGCGAGCGCGCGCGCGTGTCGAAAGCGGCCGGCGAACTGATGGCTGGCGGCAGTCGCATCACCGCACTGAACGGGGAGCGGATCGACCATCATTCGGGACTGTCCTGCATGGCCGAGTACGCAGTGGTCGATCGCGGAAGTGTGGTCGTCATCGACAAGGACATGCCGCTCGCGGATGCGGCGCTGTTCGGCTGCGCCGTCATGACCGGCGTGGGCGCCGTGATCAATACGGCGCGTATCCGCCCGGGAGACTCGGTTGCTGTCGTTGGCCTTGGCGGGGTCGGGTTGAGCGGCGTGCTCGGCGCGAGATTGGCCGGTGCCAAGACGATAGTTGCGATCGATCGCGAGCCGGCCAAGCTGGAGGTTGCGGCCAGCGTTGGCGCCACGCACATGGTATGCGCCCTCGATGCCGATTGCGTCGATCAGGTGCGCGCTCTGACGGACGGTGGCGTCGACTATGCGTTCGAATTGGCGGGCAGCGTCGATGCGATGAATATTGCATACGCGGTCGTCCAGTACGGCGGAACCGTAGTGATCGCCGGACTGCCGGCGGCGACCGCTTCCTTCAGTGTCAACCAGTGCGATCTGGTCGGGCAGGAGAAGTCCATTCGCGGCAGCTACATGGGTTCATGCGTGCCGGTGCGCGACATTCCAAGGTTTATACGTCTATACCGGGAGGGCCGCCTGCCGGTCGGTCGATTGATTGACGGCTATATCGGGTTCGACGAACTGAACGCGGGCTTTGACAAGCTGCAGGACGTTAAAACGATACGGCAGATTCTCACGCCGCACGGGGTGGGGGCCTGACTGTGCGTATCGAGCGTTGTCTGATGCGCGTCAACCGCGCCACGCGATGAAATCCAGCGTCACGCGCGCGGTGCCGTCGGGATCGGCGTAATCGTCTATCCGGTAGTAGAGCTTGCAGTCTTTCACTTCGAGATACGGCATCGCTTTTCCTTTTCGATGTGCGGCGGCCCCGCGCGCATTACTCGGGGCGGATGCCGGCTTACCTGACGACACCGGCCCACTTTGCCACGTCCGCCCGGATCACAGCGTCGAACTCAGCCGGCGTGTTACCGACCGCCGTCGCGCCTTCGGACGTTAATACTTCATTGAACTCGGGCGAGCGCACGATCTTCACGATCGCGCTGTGCAGGCGGTCGATGACGGGTTTTGGCGTGCGCGCCGGCGCGAGGATGCCGTTCCAGCCGCGCGCCTCGTAGCCGGGCAGTGTCTCCGCGATGGTGGGCACATCCGGCAGCACGGCGACGCGCTGGCCCGCGCCGACGCCGAGCGCGCGGATGCGCCCGGTCTTGATGTGCGTGACGGCGGTGCCGACCGAGCCGATCAGATAAAACTGCACTTCACCCGACAAGAGCGCGCTCAACGCCTGCGGGGAACCCTTGTATGACACCCCAATAACCAGCCTGCAGATTTAAGCATAAGTGCGATCGAACGATACCGGTGATTAGCCGCCGCGCACTATTGCGCCTGCATGCCTATTTCCTTGATCAGCGCGCCGAGCTCCGCGTACTCGTCACGCTGCAATTTGGCGAAATCCTCGGGCGTGCCAGAGCCGGGCTCCGCGCCCTGCTGCTCGAATTTCTGCCGGGTGGCCGGCTCATTGAGCACGCGCAGCGTATCGGCATTGATCCTGGTGACCACGCGCTTTGACATTCCGCGCGGCCCGATCAGGCCGAACCAGGATACCGACACGTATTCGGGAAAACCCGCCTCCGCGCTCGTCGGCAGGTCGGGCAGCACGGTGGCTCGTTTCGTCGCGGTGATCGCGAGCGCCTTGAGCGTTCCCGCCTTGAGGAGCGTCACGATCGCCGGCAGCGGATAGATGTAAAAGTGGATCGCGCCCGTCACCAGCGCGGTGCGGCTGTCGGCGCCCTGGCGGAACGGCACGTGCACGACGTTGATTTTTGCCTTCGACACGAACATCGCGCCGGCGAGATGCGAGGAGCTGCCGATTCCCGCCGAGCCATAGTTGAGCGCGCCGGGTTTCGCTTTGGCGAGCGCGATGAGTTCCGGAATCGTCTTCGGTTCAACACCTTTGCCGAGCACGATTACGTTGGGCGTGATAGCGGTGAGCCCGATCGCCACGAAGTCCTTCAGCGGATCGTACGGCTTGTCGCTGCGCAAGAGCGCGTTCGACAGATGCGGCTGGCCGATCATCGCGATGGTGTAGCCGTCAGGCGCCGCATCGCGCGCGAGCTGGCTGCCGATCAGGCCGCCGGCGCCGGGCCGGTTGTCGGCGACAATCTGCTGGCCGTAAATTTCCGTGAGCCGCTGGGCGACGATGCGCCCGGTGATGTCGCTCGCCGAGCCCGGGGTGAACGGCACGATCATGCGCACCGGTTTCGACGGCCACTTGTCCTGCGCCGCCGTAATGCCCGCCGCGCCGCCCAGCGCAAACAGCAGCACTGCTGCCGCGATAGCTTGCCAGGTTCTCATAGTCATACTCCACTCGTTATTGTTGTTGCGCGCCGCGCTCGTCCGCATGAGCCGCCCACGCGTACCTTCGCGCAAGCTTCCGCCAATTGTCGTGTCGGCGTCAAGCGCGCGATGCAGCGCGCGATGCAGGAGAGGTGATTCGAGGATGCTGATCGGGGCGCGTGGCGCTACGGCGTCCGCGGCATGAGGCATAATAGTCAGCGCTGGGTTCGGACGCAAATTGTCCGGGCTCGCCGGGCACACCGATAAGAAGGCTGAATTTCCCACAGGAGACGCATATGTTCGTCAGCAGAGGATTTCTGAACGCAGCCGCCGGCATGGCAATCGCCGCCGTCATGGCCCTGGCGCCGTGGCAGACCGCGCAGGCGCAGGCCTACCCTGCAAAACCGATCAGGATCGTCGTGCCGTTCCCCGCCGGCGGAACCACGGATATCATCGCGCGTCTCGTCGCGCAACGCATGAGCGAATCGATGGGGCAGCCGGTGGTGGTGGACAACCGCGGCGGCGCGGGCGGCGCGATCGGCGCCGACCTGGTGGCCAAGGCCACGCCCGACGGCTACACCATTCTGATGCACAACATCACCTTTCCGCTGTCGTCGGTCGCGCAGGCGCTCGCCAACCGGTCGCCGTTCAACGCGGAGACGGATTTCGCGGGAATCTCGATCGCGGTCTATGTGCCGTTCGTGATCACGGCGCACCCGAGCGTGCCGGCGAAGGATTTGCGCGAACTCGGCGCGCTCCTGCGCGGCAACAAGTCCCTGCAATATAACTATGGCTCGACCGGGCCCGGCTCCGTCATGCACGTCATCGGCGAGACGTTCAAGCGCGACGCCAAGGTCGAGATGGCGCACGTGGCGTTCAAAGGCGCCGCGCCGCTGAAGCTGGAACTGCTTTCCGGGCGCATCCAGATCGGCGGCGATCAGTTGTCGTCTTCGCTCGCGGAGATACGCGCCGGTACGCTGCGCGTATTCGCAACCAGTGCCTCTAAGCGCATCGCCACGCTGCCGGATGTCCCGACCGTGCGTGAACTGGGCTTTCCGGCGCTTGAGTTCGAAGGCTGGAACGGACTCTTCGCGCCGGCGAAGACGCCGAAGGCGATCATCGACCGCTTGCAGCGTGAAACGGCGGCAGCGGTGCGCTATCCGGATGTGGTCAAGCGTCTCGCTGATCTCGCGGCCGACCCGGTCGGCTCGTCGCCAACGGAGCAGGACGCGATCCTGCGCCGGCAAATGGAGCAGTTCCGGCCGGTCATCCGCGAGATGCGCCTCGAGTAAAGACCGGGATGGAGCGCTGGGTCATCAGGAGAACGGCCATCAAGTCCAACCGGAGTGGGTAGAGCGTGGCTGCAACCAGTGTCCTGCGGTTCATACCGACCGCCGCCTTGCGGGTCGCGCTGTGCGCGTCCGCGATGCTCGCTGGGGCGGCCGCGTGCCTCGCGCAGCAACCGGCGCCGCCCGCCGACTTTCCCGTCAAAACCATCCGCATCATCGTCGCGTCCTCGCCGGGCACGGCAAGTGATTTTTTCGCGCGTGCGCTCGGTGAGGAGTTGGGCGCCTACTACGGGCGCAGAATCTTCATCGACAACCGCGCGGGCGCGGGCGGGCTGATCGGCAATACCCATGTGTCGAAAGCGAATGCCGACGGCTACACGCTGGGCATGGTCGACGTCACGCGCATCATTACCGAACTCATGCGCGAGCAGGCCCCGTACCGGGCGCTCGCCGACGTCGTCGGCGTCACGCACGTCGCGTCGATCACCAACGTGCTGGCGGTGACGAATGCACTGCCGGTGCGCACGGCGCCCGAACTCGTCGCGCACGCGCGCGCACGCGTCGGCGAGTTGAACTATGCGTCGCTGGGCATCGGGTCGGCGTCGCATCTCGCCGGCGAGGTATTCACGCGCGCGGTCGGCATCCACGCGGTGCACGTGCCGTTCAGAAATCTGTACGACTCCGTCATCGAGATGGGGCTCGGGCGGGTGCATTACGCCGTTTACACGCTGCCGGCGGCGCTCGCACCGGTGCGCGAGGGGCGCATGCGCGCGCTCGCCGTGATGACGCCGCAACGCAGTCCCGCGCTGCCGGGTGTGCCGGCGATCGCCGAGGTCGGCCTGCCCGAGGCGCAATTCGACAGTTGGTCGGGCATCGTCGCGCCCGCGGGAACGCCGCGGCGTATCGTGGAGCAGCTGCACGGCGACATCTTGCGCGGGCTGCGCAAGGCGGCGCTGCGCGAACTCTTCGTGCGCCAGGGCGCGGAGTCGACGCCCGAGGGCACGCCGGACGGCTTCTCGCGCATGATGCAGGGCGAGTATGTGCGCTTCCAGGCGCTCATACGCGAAGGGGGGATTAAGCCCGAGTGATTGGGTGATTCAGTGATTGGGTGATTGAGGGATTGAGCAACTAAATCACTGAATCACCCAATCGCCAGATTTCTCCTCATCCCGGCTCGAGGCCGTTCGCCCTCATCACCCGCGCCGCATCGGGCGAGGCGAGATACCTGAGCAGCGCCCGGGCGGCGTCGGCTTGCCTGGCGGCGGCGCTGACGGCGGAGACAAAGTTGGTGTAATTCTGAATTTCGGGCGGCAGCGGGCCCGCGAGTTCCGCGCCCGCCTCATGCAGGATTTCGCTCATCTGCGTCAACCCGAGTTCGACCTCGCCTTTGGCGACCGTCTCGGCGCCGCGGCCGTTCTTGTACTTGGAACTCAGCAGCGTGACCTCCGCGGCCTCAGCGGCCAGCGGCGCCGATATCATGACCAGCGCCAGCGCGGCGGTCTTTACGGCTGTGTGTTCATGGCGATTCCTCCCGAGGTTGTCGTTTTGGGGTCGGCGTTACTTTACCGCGGCGCGCCGCGGAAATCTGAAGTCGAAATATACGCCGACCCGCTCAATTTCCATAAAAAAAGGAGGGTCGATGACCCTCCTTCATTATCGCGGCGATATTACTTCTTGGCAGGCGCTTTGGCATCCTTTGCCTTCGTGTCCTTCGACTCGATGCTCGTCGCGGTCATGCGATACTGGACCGTGACCTTGCCACCCTTCTTCACATCGCCCGTGACCTTGGTGTCCTTGTCGCGCGCGATCTCCCATTTCTCCTTGTCCTTCTCCACCACGATCTTGGTGTCGGTGACTTCCAGCACCGGGCCGGTGACCTGATAGGCCATGGCAGCGGGGGCAACCAGCATCAGCGCGGCGAATACGGCAAGCGAACGTTTCATGGAAATATCTCCTTCGAGTGAGGGGGTTGTTTGGAAACGACACGATAGGCAATTGCGGCGAAACCCGCAACTCCAATCCAATACTGCCGTTATATGCCGATTTTTCCCGGGGGCAGCCGTGAATAACAGGTGATGAGTGATGAGCGATGAGGCGCCGATTACCCATTACCACTCCCCCTTACGGAATTAAAGTGAGTTGGTTGAAAATGACACGAAGTTCGTGTTATTATTATTTTTGGACAATTTTCAGCGCGATCATGAAAAACATCACGATCACTCTCGATGAAAAGACCGCCGTGTGGGCGCGCGTGCACGCGGCGAAGCACAACAAAAGTGTGTCGCGGCTCGTGGGCGAGATGCTGCAACAGCACATGCGCGAATCGCGCGAATACGACGAAGCGATGCGTCGCTATCTTGCAGTGAAGCCCTACAAGTTCGAAAAGCCCGGCGGGCGCTACCCAACGCGGGAGGAATTGCATGATCGCGCCGGTCTTCGTCGACGCTAACGTTCTGGTTTACCTGCGCGACGCGAACGAAGTGGCGAAGCAGTCGCGCGTTGCGGACTGGATGTCGCGGCTCTGGCGCGAGCAGTCGGGCCGCACGAGCATGCAGGTGCTGTCGGAATTCTATGTGATAGCCACTCGCAAGCTAAGGCCGGCGCTGTCAAGAGACGTCGCCTGGAACGACGTCAAGTCATTGCTCGCCTGGCAGCCGCAGGCGATCGACGAGGCGTTGCTCCAACGCGCGCACGAGATCGAGCAGCGCTATCGCCTGAGCTGGTGGGACAGCATGGTGGTCGCGGCGGCCCAGTTGCAGGATTGCGCGGTGCTACTGACCGAAGATTTGCAGGACGGCGCGGCCTTCGGCAGCGTGACCGTGCGCAGCCCGTTTACGCTCGCCGTCGAGGCGCCGCGGGGAGAGTATGAAATTCCATCGACCGCGCAACCGCATCCCCCGCGCGGCCGGCCGCGCAAACAAGGCCAAAAAAAGCCGGCAGGGCGCGAGGGCGCAAGAGCGCAATTTACTTGAGCCTGGTTCCTTAAATTTGGTTCCTTAAATTCAACTGGCGACAGGCCACACGATTCCATGCAGGGGGAGGGGCAACGATGTTGCGATCAGGAGATGGGAAAACGACGCAAATCGGATACATCAACGGCAATCGGCAAAAATGCCACGGCACGCTTGGGGTTTATGGCACCGATCATCGTCAATACGCCTACCGTCTCGAGTGTCTCAAGTGCGGATATGTGTACGGGGCCAATGGCAGTGACATTGCCGGGCGTCGGTGCCCGCGATGCCAGGGCGGGGCAGAGGGTATACAGTACTGGCTGCCGGACATAAGCCCCAAAGCGTTCCGGCTTTCCGATAGCTAGTGGTCTGCTTCGCAAAATTCGTAGCAGACCCCAGGAACGCGGTAAACGGGACCGGCGTGGGGTGG
>JANNPG010000584.1:0-4148 GCA_031399805.1 Betaproteobacteria bacterium
GCTTTAACGAGCGGCGGACCGGCGAGAAATATCGTGCCCTGATTTTTGACGATGATAGTCTCGTCCGACATCGCCGGCACGTAGGCGCCGCCCGCGGTGCACGAGCCCATCACCACCGCGACCTGTGCGATCCCCAGCGCCGACATATTGGCCTGGTTGTAGAAAATGCGGCCGAAGTGGTCGCGGTCCGGAAACACTTCGTCCTGGCTCGGCAGATGCGCGCCGCCGGAATCGACGAGGTAGATGCACGGCAGGCGGTTGGCCTGCGCGATTTCCTGCGCGCGCAAATGCTTTTTGACCGTCAGCGGAAAGTAGGTGCCGCCCTTGACCGTTGCATCATTCGCGATCACCACGCATTCGCGCCCCATCACGCGGCCGATGCCGGTGACGATGCCGGCGGCGGGCACCGCATTGTCGTACATTCCATAGGCGGCGAGCGGGGAGAGTTCAAGCCACGCCGAGTCGCGATCGAGCAGGGCCTTGATACGCTCGCGCACCAGGAGCTTGCCGCGCGCGGTGTGGCGTTCACGCGATGCGGCATCGCCACCCGCGCTGACCGCCGCCAGTTTCGCGTTGAGTTCGACGACTTGCGCGCGCATTTGCGCGGCGGCGGCTTCGAATTCGTCGCTGCCGGGTTTTAACCGGGATCGGAATACGGTCATCGGGGTTTCGCCCTTCAGGTTTTGCGTTCTGCGTCGAGCCGCGCGAGTTCTGCGTGGTAGATGCCCAGCGTCGGCGCATCGAAGCACGCGAAAATTATTTTTTCTATCGTGCGGTGCGCGCCGAGAAATTCGCACGCCGTGCGCACCGCGATCGTCACCGCTTTATCGAGCGGGTAACCGTAGACGCCGCAACTGATCGCCGGAAACGCAACCGTTTTCAGATCATGCTCGTGCGCGAGCATGAGACTCGTCCGGTAGCACGACGCGAGCAACTCGTGCTCTTTGCGTTTGCCGCCGTTCCATACCGGGCCGACCGTATGGATCACATGCTTCGCCGGCAACCGGTAGCCGCGCGTGATTCTCGCTTCTCCGGTCGGACAGTCGCCCAGCGTGCGGCATTCGGCAAGCAGTTCGGGCCCTGCCGCGCGGTGGATCGCGCCGTCGACACCGCCGCCGCCGAGGAGCGTCGTGTTCGCGGCGTTGACGATCGCGTCGACTTCAAGCGTCACGATGTCGACCTTACGAGCTTCGAGCTTGTCGCGCATTGAGGCAGAATCAGAACGGCCCGCGGGCGAACCAGCGTTCGATCTGGTCAAAGCGGTCGATGCCCCAGAACGGCTCGCCGTCGATCATGATATAGGGCGAGCCGAACACGCCGCGCTTGATCGCCGCGTCGACCTCGTGCTTGAGCTTGTCCTTGACCGCGGCGTCGTTGAGCGCGGCAAGCACGTCGTCGCGCTTGAAACCGAGCGCCGCCGCCACGTCAGCCGTGATCTCGGGACTTGAAATATCGCGATCCTGCACGAAGTACGCCTGATACAGGGTCTGCGCGAGTTTCCTCGCGAGTACGGGATCGCGTTCGTTCGCCCAATAGAATGCGCGCGCCGGCGCCTGGGTCGCGATTGAAACTTCGTCGGCTGCTGGTAAGGCACGGCGTGAAACCGCGCCGAGCGCAGAATGTCGCGCAACGCGTAAGCGCCTTTCAATGGCAGCGTCGGCAGCGGCTGCGCGCCGGTCACCTTGAATACCGCACCGAGCAGGATCGGCTTCCAGTTCACCTCGCGGCCGTGCTTTGCCGCGAGGGCGTCGATTTTCATCGCCGCGAAATAACCGTATGGCGACGAGTAATCGAAATAAAAATCTACGGGTTTTGCCATTTCACCCTCTGTACATGAAAAGCGTTAATTGAACCGCCAAGGCGCCAAGACCGCCAAGAAAAACTAGAAGAAAAATCGAGTATTGATATCCTGTTTTTAATTCCGGGTTCTCGGTGACTCATAAGTTGCTGGTTTTTCCATCTTGGCGGCCTTGGCGCCTTGGCGGTTAACCTGTTCTAAATCCGCTCGATGGCCATGGCGGTTGCTTCGCCGCCGCCGATGCACAGCGCGGCCACGCCGCGCTTCAAGCCGTATTTCTCCAATGCAGCCAGCAGGGTGACGACGATGCGCGCACCGGAAGCACCTATCGGGTGGCCGAGCGCGCACGCGCCGCCGTGCACGTTTACCGTCGCGTGCGGCAGGTCGAGGTCGCGCATGGCCGCCATTGACACCACGGCGAATGCTTCGTTGATTTCGAAGAGGTCGACATCGTTCTTGTTCCAGCCGGTCTTGGCGAAGAGCTTTTTCATGGCGCCGACCGGCGCCGTGGTGAACCAGTTGGGCTCGTGCGCATGGGTCGCGTGCGCGACGATTCTGGCGAGCGGTTTCAAGCCGCGCTTTTGCGCTTCCGACAGCCGCATCAACACCAGCGCGGCACCCCCGTCCGAGATCGAGCTCGAATTGGCGGCCGTCACTGTGCCATCCTTGCGGAACGCGGGTCTGAGCTGCGGAATCTTGTCGAGGTTGGCCTTCAGCGGTTGCTCGTCTTGCGCGATCGTGATTTCGTTTTTGCCGCCCATGATTTTCAGCGGCGTGATCTCGGCCGTGAACCAGCCGTTGTTGATCGCATCCTGCGCGCGCTTCAACGACGTGATCGCAAAGCCGTCCTGCGCTTCGCGCGAAAACTGGTACTTCGCCGCGGTGTCTTCGGCAAATGTGCCCATCAGCCGGCCGCGGTCATAGGCGTCCTCGAGACCGTCGATAAACATGTGGTCTTTGACTTCGCCGTGACCGAGCCGCAGGCCGCCGCGCGCCTTCGGCAGCAGATACGGCGCATTGGTCATCGATTCCATGCCACCGGCAACCATCACGCTATTGGTGCCGGCGAGCAGCAAATCATGCGCAAGCATCGCCGCCTTCATGCCGGAGCCGCACATTTTGTTGATAGTGGTGCAGCCGGTGCCCAACGGCAGTCCGGCGCCGAGGGATGCCTGCCGCGCCGGCGCCTGACCCTGGCCCGCCGACAGCACGTTGCCCATGATCACTTCCTCAACGTCTTCCGGCTTGATGCCGGCGCGTTCAACGGCGGCTTTGATCGCCGCCGCGCCGAGCTCCGGTGCCGTCACGTTTTTGAAGTCGCCTTGAAACGCACCCATCGGCGTTCTGGCCGCACCGACTATCACCACCGGATCGATTTGCATTGGTAATCTCCAGTCAAAATCATAAAGCTTTACCGCTAAGGACGCCAAGGACGCGAAGGAAAAATCAAGAATCCACAGAATAAATCGAGATATGGAAAACTTGCTCAGGATTTCTCGAATTATTTGATCTTCCTTTGCGTCCTTCGCGTCCTTAGCGGTTCAAGAAGTTTTTCATTTTGTCTCGTCGAACAGTTCGCGCCCGATCAGCATGCGCCGGATTTCGGAAGTGCCCGCGCCGATTTCGTAGAGCTTGGCGTCGCGCAGCAGTCGTCCGGTCGGATAATCGTTGGTGTAACCGACCCCACCCAGGCATTGAATCGCTTCGAGCGCCATCCACGTTGCTTTTTCGGCGGTGTAGAGAATCACGCCCGCCGCGTCCTTGCGCGTGATGCGGCCGTCGTCGCAGGCGTGGCCGACCGCGTAAGCGTACGATTTGCACGCGCTCATCGTCGTGTACATATCGGCGAGCTTGCCCTGCATTAACTGGAATTCGCCGATCGGCTGGCCGAACTGTTTGCGCTCGTGCACGTAAGGCAGGACGGCATCCATGCACGCGCTCATGATGCCGAGCGGGCCACCAGAGAGCACCGCGCGCTCGAAGTCCAGACCCGACATCAGTACCCGGGCGCCGCCGCCTTCTTCGCCGAGCACGTTTTCGAGTGGCACTTCGACGTTGTCGAATACCAGCTCGCCCGTATGCGAGCCGCGCATGCCGAGCTTGTCGAGTTTCTGCGCGACCGAAAAACCTTTCATGTTCTTTTCAACGATGAAGGTGGTCATGCCGCGCGCGCCCATCTGCGGATCGGTCTTGCCGTACACCACGAGCACGTCGCAATCCGGGCCGTTGGTGATCCACATCTTCGTGCCGTTGAGCACAAAGTGATCGCCTTTCGCGTCGGCGCGCAAACGCATGCTGATGACGTCGGACCCGGCGTTGGGTTCGCTCATCGCCAGTGCACCGACGTGAT
>JANNPG010000607.1:0-5514 GCA_031399805.1 Betaproteobacteria bacterium
GACCTCGACTGCGCGTGGCGCTGCGGTGCGCACGGGGTGGGCATGCTGCGCGGCGCCTGGTCAGGGGAGCGTTTCTCCTGAACTACTGCTGTTCGCCCGCGCCGGGTGCCTGCTCGATATCGTCCTTGTTTTCCTGCACCGGGATGCGATAGCTTTCGGTCGCCCACGCACCCAGGTCGATCATGCGGCAGCGCTCCGAGCAGAACGGGCGCAAACGGTTGGCGGGGTCCCACACGACCGGTTTGCCGCATTGCGGACAATTGACGACACGCGCGTTCATCGGCGTGATGGGGCGGATCAAAGGTTGCAGAACGTCAGCTCGAAATCGACGTCCGATTCGAAAACCTTAGGGCGTTGCCCCGCTTCCTGCGTGGTGAAGCGGATATTGAGCGCGTACTTGTTCGCGCTCATTTCGGGCACGCAGGGATAGTCGAGCTTCAACCGGATGCGCAGCATTTGCGCCATGCGTCCCGCCATCATCTGTTGATACACGCCCTGGATCGCCGTCTGAGTCGAGCATTTGCCACTCTCGCGCAGCAGCCGCAGCACGATGGCTATGCCGTCGCGAATCGGCAGGAACGGGGCGATCCAGCCTTCGAGGTCATGGCGGTGTTGCTCGGCGCTCAAATGCAGCCAATAGTGATACGACGGCACGTCGAATTCGCACACGCCGCCGGGAATGCTCGTGCGTTGCTTGATGCTCATCAACCATTCGTTTTCGCGCAATTCCTGGCCGACCTTGCCGGGCATCTGAAACAGCTTGGAAGACGTGCGGTCGATTTCCCACAGGATGTTGTCGAGAGCTTCCTGCGATATGTCGGGGTTGTCGCGCAGCGATTCGAGCGATTGTTTCTGCCGCTCGAGTTCCTGCAAAAGATCGGACTTCAGATCGGCGCGGCCCGCCACTTCGAGGATCTCGAACATGCACAGGAGCGCGACGTGATGTTCCTGCGGATCGGCCTTGGCGATGAAATACAATGCCCGCTCGTACAGATCCTCGAGCCGCAACAAAGTACGGATCCGCTCGCTCAGTGGGTATTCGTAGCTGATCACGGTGCGTGAGGAGGCGCTATCGTTGTGAGACAGGCTCTAATGCGGCCAATTGTTCTACAAAATATGAAAAAAATAAAGACCTTATTTCACTATTTGACGGTGCTGACTCGGATTTCATGATGGCGCGGCGGGTTTTGCCGCCAGATCGAGGTATTTCTGGTGCAGCGCCTCCACTGTTGAACGCAGAGTCGCAACGTCGCCGTCGTTACGCACGATGTCGTCGGCATGGCGCAACCGCTCGGCGCGGCTGACCTGATTCGCCATGATCGCCTGTACCGCCGCGGGGGCGAGTTGGCTGCGGCGGGAAGCGCGGGCCACCTGCTGTTGCTCGTCGCAATCGACCACCAGCACGCGCCGGGCGAGGTTGCAATAGGCGCCGGTTTCGATCAATAGCGGCACCACGATCACGACGTACGGCGCCTCACCGCGCTTTGCCGCGGCGCCCAGTTCGGTATCAACCGTGGCCCGTATCATCGGATGCAACAGAGTTTCGAGTTTTTTCCTGACCGGCGGATCCGCAAAAACGAGTTCGCGCATGCGCTTGCGGTCAAGCGCGCCGTCCGCGCCGAGAAATCCGGCACCGAAGTGTTGGCCGATCGCGCGCGCGCCGGGCTGTCCGGCGGCAGTCAGCCGATGCGCAATCTCGTCGGTGTCGATGACGGCGGCGCCCAACTCCGCGAGGATGTTCGCAACGCTGCTTTTGCCGCTGCCGATGCCGCCGGTAAGCGCGATCACGAGCGGCATCGTATTAGGCGCTCTAAAGGCTCTGCAGGTAGTACTGAAGTAGCGCCTCGCCCCAGAACAGGGCGATCAGGCCGCCCAGCACGAGGTAAGGTCCGAACGGGATTGGCACGTTGCGCCCGTGGCGCGCGAAGACGATCAGCGCAATCCCGACGATCGCGCCAACCAACGACGACAGCAGGATTACGACCGGCAGCATTTTCCAGCCGAGCCACGCACCGATGGCGGCGAGCAGCTTGAAGTCGCCGTAACCCATGCCGTCTTTGCCGGTGGCGAGCTTGTAGCCCCAGAACACCATCCAAAGCGCTAGATAACCGGCGATCGCGCCGATTACCGCGGATTGCAGATCGACGAATACGCCGCCCATGTTCACGATGAGGCCCGCCCACAGAAGCGGCAGCGTAATGTCGTCAGGCAGATAAAAAGTATCCAGGTCGATAACAGCGAGCGCGATCATCGCCCACACGAAGACGAGCGCGGCAAGCGTGTGCCAGCTCAATCCATAGCGCCACGCAACGTAACCTGACAGCGCCGCGGTCACCGCCTCCACCAGCGGATAGCGCGGCGAGATGGCGGCCTTGCAAGCCGCGCACTTGCCGCCGAGTGCGAGGTAGCTTACGAGCGGAATGTTCTCAAGTGCGCGGATCGGGTGGCCGCAGGCCGGGCATTGCGAACGCGGCAGCACCAGGTTATAGCGCGGCGCGGCGGCAGCTTCCTGCCCGTTGAGTTCGGCAAGTTCGTCACGCCATTGGCGTTCGAGCATTTTCGGCAGGCGATGGATGACGACGTTGAGAAAGCTGCCGATCGCCAGCGACATCACGACCACAACGGTTACGAAAAACGCGGGAAACGCCTGGAAAGACTGGAGGAGTGACATCAGTATGCCCGGCGTGAGGCGTGAGGCGTGAGGCGTGAGGCGGTGAATCTGCGTGGTTGGGGGTTACGCCTCACTCCTAACCCCTCACGCCTCACGGATTTTTTAGACCGCTTGACCGAGCTTGAAGATTGGCAGATACATCGCGATCACCATGCCGCCGATCAGCGTGCCGAGCACGACCATGATCAACGGTTCCATCAAGCTTGACAGCGCATCCACTGCATCGTCGACCTCGGCTTCGAAAAAGTCGGCGACTTTGGAGAGCATGCCGTCGAGCGAGCCGGCTTCCTCGCCGATGGCGACCATTTGCAAGACCATGTTGGGAAACATTTCGACGTTTTGCATGGATACCGTCAGGCTCGAACCCGTGGAAACGTCGGCTTGAATCTTTTTCGTGGCGAGGTAGTATTCGTGGTTGCCGGCGGCGCCGGCAACCGAATCAAGCGCTTCGACCAGCGGCACGCCGGCGGCGAACATCGTCGCCAGCGTGCGCGTCCAGCGCGCGATCGTCGCTTTGCGCACCATGTCGCCGAAAACGGGCGCCCGCAACGCGATCTTATCCATGAAAATCTGCACTGACTTGGAGCGCTTCCACGCATACATGAATCCCCATACGCCGCCGATAACGACACCGAAGATCAGATACCAGAACTGGACGAAGAACTCCGAGATCGCCATGACTATCAGCGTCGGGCCCGGCAGGTCCGCGCCGAAACTCGCAAACACCTGCTTGAACGCGGGGATCACGAAGATCATGATCACCGCCGTGATGATGAACGCCACCACGATGATCGCCACCGGATAAAAGAGTGCGGCCTTGATCTTGCCCTTGATCGCCTGCACTTTTTCCTTGTACGTCGCCAGCCGCTCCAGGAGGCTGTCGAGTATACCGGCCTGTTCGCCGGCGCCGACCAGGTTGCAAAAGAGCGCATCGAAATAGAGCGGGTGCTTCTCGAAAGCCGCCTTGAGGTTAGAGCCGGTCTCGACTTCGGTCTTGATGTCCATCAGCAGCTTTTGCACCGCCGCGTTGCTGTGGCCCTTGCCGACGATATCGAACGCCTGCAGCAGCGGCACGCCGGCTTTCATCATGGTCGCGAGCTGGCGCGTGAATAGCGTGATGTCCTTGTCGGTGATGCTGCCGCCGCTGCGTACGGTTTGCTTTTTGACCCTGAGGACCTTGATACCCTGGCGGCGCAGCATCGCATTGACGAAGGCTTCGCCGCCGGCTCTCATTTCGCCGCGCATGGTCTTGCCAGCCTTGTCGGTGCCGGTCCAGGAATAGGTGAATTCCTTGACGTCTTTCTTTCGGGCAGTCGCGGCCGAGGTCGCCATGGTGCTTCTCCCATAAATCCAATCTAACCAATCGGTTAGATTGCATACTTAGCCAATAATGCCCGTGTGCGCCCGCTTTGTAAAGGCACTAAGGTCCGCTTGCCGGGTTGGCCGTTGCCGTGATCGGCGCGGCAAGGCGCACCGCCTTCACAACGCGATCCTGGGTTTGGACGATATCCATGCGGTGGCCCGCGATTCTGACGCTGGTGGCGGGTTCGGGAATATCCCGCAAGTGCTCAAGTATCAGGCCGTTGAGCGTCTTTGGCCCGTCCAGCGGAAAGCGGTAGCCGAGCTTGCGGTTGAGTTCGCGCAACAGGCTGCCGCCTTCGACGAGGTAGGCGCCGTCGGCCTGCCGATGAAAGCGTCCGGGCTGCAGCGGCGAGTGCGTGGCGAATTCACCGATCAACTCCTCGACGATGTCTTCGAGCGTTAAGAGCCCCATGAGTTCACCGTACTCGTCGACGACGAAGCACAGGCGGTCCTGAGTTTCCTGAAACTGTTGCAATTGGGTGAACAGCGGCGTGCCCGAAGGCACGAAATACGGTTCGCGCATGGTCTGTCGCAGGTGATCGGCCGTGAGTTCGTCACCTTGGCTTACGATCAGCACTTTGCGTATCGTGATGATGCCGATAAGATTATCGGGTTGGCTCTGATAGACCGGCAGCCGCCGGTGATAAGCGGTAGCTATTTGCTGCTTCAGCATTTCGGGTTCCGCGTCGATATCGAGCGCTTCAATCTGATTGCGCGGCGTCATCACGTCGTCGACCGTGATGTTTTCGAGGTCGAACAGATTGAGCAGGATCGAGACGTGCTTCTTCGGCATGAAATTCGAGGATTCGAGCACGATGGTGCGCAACTCCGCCGGCGAGAGGGTTTGCGAACCAGCATCCTCGCTGATGCGCAGGAGCGTGAGTATCGGCTTCAAGAGGGCGTCAGTGGAGACCGATAGCAAATGCACAAACGGCGCTGACACGATCGCGAGTATCCGCATCGGCCATGCTGCCAGTCGGGCGATCCTTTCCGCGCTGTACTGGCCGAGCCGCTTGGGAACGATTTCACCGACCACGATAGACACATAGGTCACCGAGAGCACGACGAGGGCGGTCGACACGATACTACCGGTCCGCGCATCGATGCCGAAGGACTCGAGCCATTTCGCGAGCGGCTCGGCGAGTACTGCCTCGCTGTAAATCCCGCTCAGTAGCCCGATGGATGTGATGCCGATTTGAATCGTCGACAGAAAACGCGTTGGGTCCTCCCCTAGTTTGACGGCTGCTGCGGCAAGTTTGTCGCCGTCTTTGGCCCGCGCTTTCAAGCGGGGCTTACTCGCGGTGAGCAGCGCTACTTCTGACATGGCGAAAACGCCGTTCAGCAAAACAAGGCACAGCAGTATCAACACTTCCATGGAATCACCTTCTTATGCCATTGAACTCGAAACCGGGCGACGGTCCAGTCGCGCTCGACGCTCCCTCGATCCCGGGAAAGGCTCGGCGGAGCAGGATCGGCTCAGC
>JANNPG010000638.1:0-12572 GCA_031399805.1 Betaproteobacteria bacterium
CAGTGCGCGGCGCAGGCGGCCGGGGTCGACCTTTGCCTGCATCCGGATGCTGAAGCCGAAATCCGCGCGCGTTTCGGCGCCGAAATAACGCCGCAGCGGCTTGCGATGGGGGAGTTTCCGCGCGGCAGCCGCATTATTCCAAATCCGTACAACCGCATCCCGGGTTTCAGTCTGCGCCACCATCATTTCGTACCAGGGTTTCCGCAGATGGCGTGGCCGATGATGGCGTGGGTGCTCGATAACTGGTATGCCGATCAGCATGCGGCAGGGCGCGCCGCGGAAAGCGCGATCGTGGTGCGCGGGGCGGGTGAAAGCCAGCTGATCGATCTGATGAACGCGACGCTCGCGCGATTCCCGGGGTTGAAGGTTTTCAGTCTGCCGCACATGAGCGACAACGACCGCTACATCGAGCTCGGCGTGCGCGGCGACGCGTCGCGGATTGCGGCGGCCGTGGCGGAGCTCAAAAGCGGCGTGACCGCACTCGGTTTCACCTGGTCAGACGCGCCCTGAGAAGCAGGATTCAGGATTCGGGAATCAGTTGCGTACATTAAAAAACCCCGGGGCATTACCCGGGGTTTTTTATTTGCTGCTGAAGCCGGAATTAAGCGGCTTTTTTCTTGCTCGCGTGCACAGCCTGGGTCGTCGCGGCTTCGACATTGGCCTGGGTCATATCGGCAAACTGCTTGGCCGATTTGGACAGGTTGTCATAGGCCGAGTTGACGGCCGTGATCGCCGACTTGACGGCAGCGACGGCGACTTCGGAGCCGGCCGGGGCCGATTTCACGACTTTGTCGAGGCTCGTCACGACTTGCTTGTTGAATTCGGCGACTTGTTCTTCGACCAGCTTGTTGATTTCCGACTGGGTTGCGGCGGCGACGTCATAAACGCTCTTGACGTAGCTGGTCGCTTTTTCCATGGCCGGTTGCGCAAGCGTGTTCTTCAACTGGGCAAGTTCCTGCACATCTTTGATTTCGGCGAACGCCTTGGCTTGCTGAACGGTGTCGGCAAATGCGCTTTTCGCAGTTTTCAGTTGCAGTTCGAGCATGCGCTCGGCGCCTTCCAGGGCGATACCTGCGAAACGGACTGCTACTTCCAGATTGGATTTGTTGAGTGCCATGAATTGTTCAGGGGCTTGGAACATGTGAGTCTCCTTGTAAAAATACACTATAAAATCATTTACTTGCTTCATGTGGCTACGGCTGCTAATCGTTAAAATGCTGCATCGCACAATTCAAATTATACTGGATGAATAGGGTATGTCAAGACTTTCGGCCAAATATTTATTGCGCCGCATCAAAATATCGGCTCAAGGTTGTTTTTTTGACTTATTGTGTCCGGACAGATAGGATAAAAACGTTTCCCAATCAGGTAGCTACAGCGGGAAGCCCAGTCCATCCGACCTGAAAATAAGCACTCACTCATGCCACATCCCATGCCCCGGCCTGCCCCAGAACCTGACGTCCGGGTCGTAACCGCTACCGGCGGCGGCCGTTGCCTGATGCTGAGCGGCGCGTGGAATTTGCGCGGCCTCGAACGCCGGCTGGCCGAACTCGCACCCCGCCTGGCCGAGTATGCGTCGGATAAGAATTCATTGTGGGATCTGCAAGGCGTCGAGGTAATAGACCATGCCGGGGCGATGCTGCTGTGGCGCGCATGGGGCCGCCAGCGTGCCGCTAATCTGGTTCTGAAACCCGAGCACGAACCGATCTTCAAACATCTTGATATACCTGCCGAGCCGGTGCCGCAGGCCGCGCGGCGGAATTTTCGATGGATAATCGAGTCGGTCGGACACCAAGTGTTGCGCTTGCTCGATCATCTCTCGACCATGCTTATGGTGCTGGGACAGGTCGTGCTGGATACCGTCTATCTCGTGCGTCAGCCGGCGCGCATTCCGTGGCGCGAGATTTCATCGAATATTTATCGCACCGGCACGCAGGCGCTCGGGATTACGGCTTTGGTCGGCTTCCTGGTCGGCGTCGTGTTGAGCTATCTCTCGGCGCAGCAGTTGAAACTATTCGGCGCCGACGCGTTTATCATCAACATCCTCGGCATCAGCGTGATTCGCGAACTCGGTCCGGTACTGGCAGCGATTCTGATTGCCGGTCGTTCGGGGTCGGCGATTACCGCCCAGCTCGGTGTAATGCGGGTCACGCAGGAACTCGATGCGATGGCGGTGATGGGCATACCACAGACGCTGCGCTTGATACTGCCGAAAATGCTCGCGCTGGCGGTGTCGATGCCGTTGATCGTATTGTGGACCAATGCCATTGCGTTGATGGGCGGCATGGTGTCCGCGCAGGCCGAACTGGGCATCAGTTACAGCTACTTCCTGTCGAGTCTGCCCGATGCGGTGCCGATTGCCAACCTGTGGCTAGGGCTCGGCAAGGGCGTGGTATTCGGCTTTCTGATCGCGCTGGTGGCGTGTCACTTCGGCCTGCGCATCGAACCCAATACCGAGAGCCTCGGCATCGGCACCACCAATTCGGTGGTGACTTCAATCACGGTCGTGATCATCGTCGACGCGGTGTTCGCGATCATGTTCAAGGACATAGGTATCAGCTGATGACCGACTGCATTATCGAGGTGAAGGGGCTGTGGACGCAGTTCGGCGATAACGTCGTGCATCGCGGGATCGATTTGTGCGTGCGGCCCGGCGAAATCATGTCGCTGGTCGGCGGCTCCGGCAGCGGTAAGACCACGATGCTGCGCCAGATGCTCGGGCTCGAACAACCCTCGCGCGGCGAGGTGCGCGTGTTCGGCATCCCGCTGCACGGCGGCGACGGGAGTCAGTCGCGCAAGCTGCGCGACCGCTGGGGCATGTTGTTCCAGGAGGGCGCGCTCTTCAGCGCGCTCACGGTGTACGACAACGTCGCGCTGCCGTTGCGCGAGTTACGCGCGCTCGACGAGGAGCTGATTCACGACCTCGTCATGATGAAGCTCGACATGGTCGGCATCGAGGCGCGCCATGCGAGCAAGATGCCGGCCGAATTGTCGGGCGGAATGGTCAAGCGCATCGCGCTGGCGCGCGCACTCGCGCTGGAGCCTGAATTGCTGTTTCTCGACGAACCGACGGCCGGCCTCGATCCCGACCGCAGCGAGAGCTTCGTGACGCTCATCAAGGAGCTGCACCGCGAGCTCCAACTGACGGTGGTGATGGTGACGCACGATCTCGATACGCTGGTGGCGCTCTCCGACCGCGTCGCGGTATTGTGCGATCAGCGGCTGGAAATCGTCGGCACGCTGGACGAGGTGGTGGCCAATGCCCATCCGTTCATCTGCAATTTTTTCATGGGTGAGCGCGGACGGCGCGCGCTCGAAGCGGTGAGGGCGGTCAAGGCGATCGTGTCAATGACCTGAGAGCGCCTGGCAAGATAAAATACGCGTGCGTTTCATTCGGCTAAGCGCTCCAAGCTGGTCGCGGGCTGAAGATTAACAGGGGAGTAATCATGGAAAACAGGGCATATGCGTTGGCGGCGGGTTTTTTCACGTTGCTGCTCGGGATCGGTGTGGTCGCCGCCGCATTATGGTTCAGCGGCGACGCCATCGAAAACCAGGAATACCTGATGGTGTCGCGCCATCCGGTGTCCGGGCTCAACGCCCAGGCGCCGGTGCGCTTTCGCGGCGTGACCGTGGGCAAGGTTCTCGAAATCAGGTTTGACCCGCTCGAGCCGCGAGTGATTCAGGTCCGCATCCAGGTGCAGACCGGAACGCCGCTGACCAAAGGCACGTATGCCCAGCTTGGATCGCAGGGCGTGACCGGGCTTTCTTACGTGATGCTCGACGACGATGGCAGCAAGCCCGGGCCGCTGGTCGGCGAGGGCGATCAGCTTGCGCGCATCGAGGTCAGGCCGTCGTTCTTCGATAGCCTGAGCGTGTCCGGCCAGGAAATGATCGTGAATTTCAATCAGGTTGCGCAGCGCGTAAACACGCTGCTTAGCGACGACAATCAGAAACAACTGGTGGGCACGTTGCGCAATCTCGATCACGCGACCGGCAAGTTCGCCTCCCTCGCAACCTCAATCGAGCCGACCCTGAAAGCCCTGCCGGCACTGGTCAATGACACGGGTATTGTGCTCAAGCGGGCCGATACGCTGTTGACCAACCTGAACCAGCGTGTCGAGTCGTTTGAGCGCGCCGCAAAAAGCGCCGAGCAATTGGGCGTGAGCGGCGCAGCGCTGTCCGATACCATGCTGACGGAATCGGTGCCGCGGCTCAACGTCCTGCTGGAGGACGTGCAGCGCTCATCGCGCGGACTTGAGCGCTTGCTGAACGAAATCAACGAACAGCCGCAAAGCCTCATCTTCGGCCGCAACCCGACACCGCCGGGTCCCGGCGAACCCGGATTCGCGGCGCAGCGGGGGGCGCGATGAAAAACGCGATCATTGTTTTGCTTGCGCTGATGCTGGGCGCGTGTTCGCTGGGGCCACCCCAGAAGGACGCGCCTGCAACCTATGATCTCGGTGCGCTGCCGGTTTCCGCCGCCGGCCCGCCGCGGATCCGCGCGAGCCTGCTGGTTCACGCAGTCGCGGCGCCGAGCTGGCTGGAGTCCTATTCGATCGTTTATCGCCTGAACTACCAGGATCCCGCGCGGCAACTCACCTATGCCAACAGCCGCTGGGCGGCGCCGGCCGCGGCATTGCTGACGCAGCGCCTGCGCGCCCGGCTTGCAGCCGCCAGCGACGGCGGTATTCTCAGTGTTGCCGACAGCGCGCGCGCCGACTACGCATTGCGCATCGAGATCGAGGATTTCAGCCAGGTGTTCGACGCCACCGATGCGAGCCGCGGCGTGATCGTCGCCCGCGCGAGTATCGTCAACATGACGCGACGCACGCTGCACGCCCAGGAAACTTTTACCGTCGCGAAACCGGCGGCGAGCGCGGACGCCGAAGGCGGGGTGCGGGCGCTGGCGGCGGCCAGCGGTGAGTTGATCAACGCGGTCGTGGCGTGGACTGCGGCGAGCCTCGCCCAGGACCGGAAATAGGGCGCCGCATCGTTATTGGACATCGCAAGGAGCAAACCGATGGCGGATACCCTCTTCAGCAAGATCATCGACCGGCAGATTCCCGCCGACATCGTTTACGAAGATGAACTGTGCCTCGCCTTCAGGGACGTCAACCCGCAGGCGCCGGTGCATATTCTGCTGGTACCGAAGCAGCCGCTCGACATGTTGTCGAACGCCGGTCCCGCCGACCAGGCGCTGCTCGGACATCTGCTGCTGGCGGCCGGCAAGATCACGCGCGAACTCAAAATCGATGGCGCGTTCCGGCTGGTCGTCAACAACGGCAAGGAAGGCGGCCAGGCGGTGTTTCACCTGCACATGCATATACTCGCCGGTCGCAAGTTCCGCTGGCCCCCCGGCTGATACCAGCTAACGCGTGCGGCGCAAGTAGTTTGCGCTGCGACGCAGTGCCCTAACGCGTTATGTCGGCGTCGTTCTTGTCGTGCAGGGTCGTGAGGTCCATGCCCTCGATCCACACGTTCGGGCACAAGAAGCCTGCGCTGAAGATGAATACGAACAAACGGCCGAAACGGGGAAGGTCCCACTTCGCGCCCTTGCTTGCCGCGGATAAATTCGATTGTTCCATCATGAGCTCCTTCAATGGACCACGATGATCGCCTCATGGAAAAGCCAGACGGCAGTGTGCATAAGCAGGTTTACTATAACCTTACGGGAATCAGCCGGCCACCTTCAGGTGCTTGATTTCCGCGGTGCCGCCCTGCGCTTCATCGAGCATGCGGAAAATATCGGTCGCTTCCTTCGCGATCGCGTCCGCAATGTCGTTGAGCATCTTGATGCCTTTGGCAACGGTGGCGTGTTCGGGCGCGCCGTACCAGCCGGTTTGCGCGATGGTGCGGATGTCGGTGATTACCGGCTGGTAGCTGCGCGTGCGGCGCAGTTTGTCCCACTGGCGGCCGCGTGAGTGATCGGACGAGTAATCGATGCGGTCGAGATGCACGAGGTCGGGCCGGTACGCGAGCACCGCAAGAGCCTCGATCTCGCCGCCGTGCGTGAGCCCGCCGCAGTCATTGCCGTAGAGTTCGGCCGCGACGTAGCACGCCTGCACGGTGAGCACCGTCATGCCGTGCACGCGATGCAGCGTTTCGGAGGCAATCGCCAATGACGGGATATTGCCCTCATGCCAGTTGATGATCAGCAGGTATTTGGCGCCGTGCTGCGCCGTGGACTGGCAGGTTTCGATCACCACGCGCATATAGGTGTCGGTGGACAAGGTGATGGTGCCTTCGAACGGCATGTGCATGGGCGTTACGCCGAACGGCGTCGCCGGCAGCAGCAGCCCGTCCATGCGCTCGGCGACTGCGTTGCCGATGACCTGGCTCGCGTAAATGTCGGTGCCGGTCGGCAGATGCGGGCCGTGCTGCTCAACGCTGCCGGCAGGCAGAATCACGAGCGGATTTTTCTTCAGTTGCTGCGCGATCTCGGGCTGCGTGAGATCGCTGAAATGGCGGGTGGGCAGCATGCGGTTGCTCCTTAGACACAAATGCTCTCTGCGGCTGATTTTCAGATTTTCGATTTAGTTTCGCTGATCACGTCGGCGATCTTCACCGCCTGCCCGTTGCGCTCGATCGAGCGCAGCGCCGCGTAGACAACTGCGACCGCAACGTTGCCGTTGTGCGCCGATAACTCGCGCACTTTGCCGGTCACGCAGCTCTCGGCAAACATCTCAAGCTCGGCGCAGAACATGTCGCTCGGCGGCAGTTTGATTTCCTCGCGCTTGCCGTAACCGTCCTTGCCGCGCTGGATATAGAGTGTGGAGGTCGTATGCAGCATGTCCGGCGTTTCCCAGGTGCCGAAATCGATTTCATAATGCATGAGACCCTTGGCGCCGAACACGCGCACGGCGAATATGCCGGGCGAAGTCCAGCACGAACCGACATAACCGACTTTGCCGTCGGCGAATTTAATGAGCGTCATCGACTGGTCGTCGACCTCGGCGCCGACCGGCGAGAGCTTGGACGCCATGGCCATGACCTCGCTGATCTCGCCGCCCAGATAATGCAGCACGTCGAACTGGTGGATCGCGAGTTGCGACAGCGGGCCGCCGGGCGCACGGTCCTTGTACCAGCGCCACGTTTGCGGTGTCAATTCGAGCGCGCGCTCGTTCGAGAAATTGGCTTCCATGAAAGCGACGCGGCCGAGCTCGCCCGCCTCGATCCTTTCCCGGATGATGCGGATGCCGGCCATCAGGCGCGCGCTGTGGCCGACGGTAACGCTCACAGCGTATTCTTTTTCGAGCGCGGCGATTTTGAGGCCGTCCGCGAGCGTGTTCGCGATCGGCTTCTCGGTGTAGACATGCTTGCCGGCTTTGGCGACCATCTCGGCCATCGGCAGATGTTGCTCGTTCGGCACGGTCAGAATGACGCCCTTGATTTCAGGATCGGCGAGCAGCGTCTGCATGTCGGGCGCGGCGGGCACGCCCGTCTCCGTGGCAAATGCGTTGCGCTTTTCCGCCGAGCGGCTGAAGCCGGCGACAATTTTGATCTTGCCGGATTTCCTCGCAGCACGCGTCAGCACGGTGGCCCAGCGGCCGAGGCCGACGATGCCGACTTTGACGGGGTAACTGCTCATGCGGTGATTCTCGTGGTGGTCGTTATGCGAATGATTGAGCAGCCGGTAGCCGCACGGTGCGCGCCTACTCGATCTTGAGACCCGCGGCCCGCACCACTTTTGCGGTGCTCTGGATTTCCCGCTGCACGAATTTTCGGAATTCCTCGGGCGTGTCGGTCACCACCTGCGCACCCTGGGCGGCGAATTGCTCCTTCAACTGCGGCTTGTTGGCGACCTCGATCAGCGTCGTCCGCAGCTTGGTCAGGATGGCTTTCGGCGTGCCTTTGGGGGCGAGCAGGCCGTTCCAACCGCTGTAGTTGAACGCGGGTACTGATTCCTTGATCGGCGGCAAATCCGGCAAGAGCGGCGTGCGCTGCGTCAAACTCTGGCCGAGCGCGCGCAGGCGTCCGCCCTTGATCAGCGACATGACGGCAGGCGCCGGAGTGATCGTCCATTGCGATTCGCCGGCCACCACCGATGCCACCGAAGCTCCGCCGCCTTTATAAGGCACGTGGGTCGACTGCAGGCCGGCCTCCGTCAATAATGCGACACCCGTCAGGTGGCTCTGCGAGCCGGGCCCCGCCGACGCCATGTTCAGCGAATTGCCGTTGACTTTGACCCATTCTAGCCACTCCTTCATGTTTTTCACCGGCACTGCGATGTTTACGACGAGCACGTTGGGAGTGGCCGCATACAGCGAGATGAACTCGAAATCGTTGAGCGGATCATAGGGCAGCTTCTTGTATATATGCGGTGCGATCGACATCGCCGCCGTGGAGGCCGCCACCAGCGTGTAGCCGTCGGGCGCACCGTTCTTGCCGATTTCCATGCCTAAGAGCCCGCCGGCGCCGGCGCGGTTGTCGATCACGATTTGCTGACCCAGCGCGTCGCCGAGATGCGCGGCGACGATCCGCCCCAGCGTGTCGTTCGCGCTGCCGGGGGCATTCGGCATGATCAGCCGGATGGGTTTGGTCGGGTAGTTTTGTGCCGTCGCGATCGCGGTCAGCGCGGTCAGGACGGCGGCGCAAATCCATTGCATAATGCGTTTCATCGGTTTTCTCCGGTTAGCGGGTGGCGCGACTGCGACGCCGGTATTATCCTTGTTTCGGGCGCGCAATTTAACACGGCGTAAAAAGCGCATGCGCGACGCAGGCGACCGTCATTATGCAATAGACTGGCATTCCTCGGCACCTATTAATCGTGAACAGGGGTTTCGTTGACTTATCAGAACAGGATTCTCCGGGCCTGCGTGTTGCTGATTGCGCTGCCGCTCGCGGCATGTGCGACGGCCCCGCACGAATATCCCGAGCTGGCGCCGCCGCGCGCTGCCGAAATCACGCGGCTGTACGCCGCGCGGCCGCTGGTTGCGCTGGTGCTCGGTGCGGGCGGCTCGCGCGGTTTTGCGCACGTCGGCGTGATCAAGGCGCTCGAAGCCGCGGGCATCCGTTGCGATATCGTCGTCGGCAGCAGTTCGGGGTCGGTCGTCGCCGCGCTCTATGCAGGCGGGTATGACGCGCAGGCGCTCGAAACGCTGGCGCTCAAGATCGAAGACCGCGACCTCATCGATTTAACATTGTTCGGCCCCGGCCGCGTGCAGGGCGAGGCGCTGCAGGACTACGTCAACAACGAGCTCGGCAACCGTTCGATCGAAGCGCTCGACCGCGCGTTCGCGGTGGTCGCAACCGAGCGCGCAACCCATGCGATGACGATTTTCAACCGCGGCAATACCGGGCTTGCGGTGCGCGCATCGAGCAGTATCCCGACCGTGTTCTGGCCGGTATTGATCGAAGGCCGCGAATATGTCGACGGCGGCCTGACGAGCCGGGTGCCGGTGCCGGTCGCGCGCCGGATGGGCGCTGATGTGGTGATCGCAGTCGATGTGTCATGGCGCGGCACGAGCGAAGTGGATGCCGCCGATGTCGCGATCCGGCCGGCGACGCCGCGCATGCGTTCGCTCGATTTTTCGGCGAAAGTCGAAGCCATCGCGGCCGGCGAGGCGGCAGCGCGCGAGGCGATTCCCGCAATCCGCGCGCGCATCGCTGCAGTCGAAGCGCGCAAACGCGCCGGCAATCTCGCCGCCACGCGCTGACTACTTCTTACTGCTGCCGCGACTGGTATTGTTTGAGCGCATCAGCGGCTATTTCGCGCTGTTCGGTGACTCTGCGCTCGTAAGATAGATCGTTGGTTTCGAGATAGCCGGCGACCGCTTTCATTCCATCCCGCCGCGCGGTCGCGTAACGCAGCAGCAGTTCGTAATCCTTGCGTGCCGGCGCTTTCACATCGAGGTCCACGGATGCCAGGCGCGCCACCGCGGCGTCCCATGCAGGCAGGATGTTGGTGCGCAGTTCTGCAAGCGCGGCGGCGGCGTCGATTTTGCGCGATGGTTTGGCGATTGCCAAAAAGGCGGCTTGCAGCCACTGCTCTTCGGCGCTGAAGGCCGCGGCTTCTTTTTGCAGTACAAGCGCCTGGCGGTAAATGCGCGACGCGTCGGGCGTGAGCCACGCCGCGGTGGGCAGGGTGACGGCGGCAAGCGACAGGGCGAGCAGCGCGCGCCGCGCATTGCCGGTGCCGCGCCGCCCAGCCACGAGCGGCCGCGCGAGGATCAATCCCATCAGGAATCCGCCGGCGAGTCCGCCGAGATGCGCGGCGTTGTCGATGCCGGATTGCACGAATCCATAAAACAACGAATAAACGACAAAGGTAGACGTGCTCACGCGCAGATGGTTAAGCGTCTGCGGCGGAATTGAGCCGCGTTCGACCGTCATGTAGGCCAAGAGCGCGCCGAACACGCCGAACACCGCGCCGGAAGCGCCGCCGCTGATGACGTTCTGGTTCCAGAGCATGCTCGCGCTGCTGCCGCCCACGCCCGCAAACACGTAGAGCGCGGCGAACCAGCCGTTGCCGAACAATCTTTCAGTGAGGCGGCCGCTGTCCCACAGGGCCCACATATTGAAGCCCAGATGAATAACGCCGAAATGAATGAACGTGCAGGTGAAAAGCCGCCACCATTCGCCGCCGGTGGTGAGGGGGGCGAAGTTCGCGCCGAAGCGCAGATATTCCTCGGCGCGCCCGCCGATCACGCTCACGCCGAGCACCGTCATCTCCAGGAAGAATCCAACGTTGCCCGCGATCAGCAGCGGCGTGACATAAGCGCGCGGCGTCGCGGCGGTGAGGTGCTGCTGAAAATCCTGTTCGGTCTGCGCGGGCACGCAATTCGCCGTCTCGTTCATGCGCGACATTGTGCCCGAAGGTGCCAGTTCCAAGGATGCAGGATGCAGGATGAAGGATGAATATCAGTAAACGCAAAACAAAGTAATCAGGGCCAGTGTCACACTCCGCGCAAGCAATAAAACCGAAAAGTTATGCTGACCCCGATTCCCAATTACCGCGATTCCCCATTATGACGGGGTTGCGACCGGCTGCAGGAATTGAACACGGTTCATTTATCAAGCCGTATCGACAAACACGGCGGCACGATGCGATTGAGGCAGGAACGCATAGACTTTGTTTCTCTTGCGCTCGAGTGCCAGCGTGTGCGCGCCGGCTTCCGTCGCCACCACCTCCTTGCGGCGCAGCGTGCCAATATCGACGACGTCGATTACCCCGGGTTCGCCGATGGCCACGTAGAGGCGCCCGTAGTGCGGATGCAGGAAAATCACGTCCGGGACGCCGCTCAGGGGAACATCGCCAAGCACGCGACCCGAAGCTGCGTCAATTGCAAACAGCACTCCGGCATCGCAGGCGCACAGTAACCGGCCCGTGGCTGGATCGAGATCGAGTCCGTTCGGCTTCACGCCTACGGCGATCTTGAACGCATCGCGCTCGGCGCCTGGCGCAAACACCGACACCGTGTTCTCGCCTCGATTGGATGTGAAGACGAGTCCGCGCGCTTCAGACACGAGCGCACCTGCCACTGCCGTGAGTCCAGGCATCGACTCAATGTATCGATCTTGCGCGCTGTCGATTACGTCGATCGCATCGTTGCCGGTATGCGCGACGTAGAGACGGTCGGATGGCGCGTGAACGTCGGCATGGTCGAAGCCGCCCACGCCGCGGTGTTCCGGCAGGTCGATATAACCCACATTCTTTAGTGTCATAGCTGGTTCTTTCAGCGCGCGGAACCGGCGGCGTAGCTGAAGTCGTCGAAAAGCGTCACGCTGTCCGCCTTGGTCCACACGCCGACTGCGCCTGCGCCCGCGATGTGGTCGTCGTCCAACTCGATGTAAGGCTTGCCGTCGAGGATCACGCGGATGCTCTTGCCGGAGAACTCCACGCGCAGGGTGTGCCACGTATTGCGCGGCACCGGCGCATCGACATACTTGAGCGTATTGCGGCGGCCGCTCTCGGTGTAGTAGAGCGACACGTTGTTCTCCAGCGCGTTGGCGCGTGCGACGTAATAGTTGTCGCCGTCTTTGAAGCGCCACACCACCCCGCCTGCCTGATCCTCGCTGCCGGAGATTGGTTTGAACTTGACCTCCACATAGCCGTCGGAGAGCGACGCATCCGTCCTTACGCACCACGGGAAGGTGCCGCTGCCCGATTGCTTGAGCACGTTGGGCTTGCTCGGCGCAGTCGCGTCGACTTCCGCCGACCATTTTGGTGTGCCGCGGCCGGTGACGCCCGCGCGCCATCCCGACGGCATGCCGCCCGTTTTATCGTTGTCAAAGGTGATGATTTCTGCCATGGCAGTTCCTGTCAGTAAGGTCAATGCGATCATTGTCGCGACCAGTTTCATGTCGCGCGCCATTTCCTACACGTTTTGCTTTACCGGGCCGCCAAACGCCCGCCAGCCCGAGTGGCCGCCTTTCATGAACTTCGCGTCGAATCCGGCGTCGCGCAAGGCGATCGCCGTCTTGCACCCAACGTGAAAGCCGTAGGCGCAGAACACCACGACCGGTTCGGACTTCGACAGCTCGCCCGCCCATTCCTGCACGCGCTCGGGATCGCGCCACGTAGCACCATCGATGATGTCCTGTGTGCGTGAGACGAAGTGCTTAGGCCGCGC
>JANNPG010000648.1:0-1868 GCA_031399805.1 Betaproteobacteria bacterium
TCTTCGGCGATGGCGCGCATTTTTTGCGCGCCGTCTTCGCGCATATTGAGGATCGGCCTGACGTGCAGGCAGCCGACCGACGCATGCGCGTACCAGGTGCCGCGCGTGCCGTGCTTCTCAAACACACGCGTGAGACGCTCCGTGTACTCCGCCAGATGCTCGAGCGGCACCGCGCAGTCCTCGATGAACGATACCGGCTTGCCGTCACCTTTCATCGACATCATGATGTTGAGTCCGGCCTTGCGCACCTCCCAGAAGTCGCGTTGCAGCGCCGGGTCGGTGATTTCGACCACGCCGCCGGGAAGGCCCAATTCGCCCATCACCTCGACCAGTTGTTTCAATTTTGCAAGCTGTTCGCCCTTGTCGTCGCCCGCGAACTCGACGAGCAATATCGCGTCGGGGTCACCGCGCACGCAGCGCTCGACGGTGACGCGGAACGCCGGGTTCGAACGCGCGAGCCCGATCATGGTGCGATCGACGAGTTCAACCGCGGTCGGGTTCAACTTGACGATATGCTGCGGCGCTTGCATCGAACGGAAAAACGTCGGAAAGTGGCAAATGCCGAGCGTCTTGTGCGGCGGCAGCGCGGCGAGATTGAGATGAATGCGCTTCGAATAGGCGAGCGTGCCTTCCGACCCGACCAAGAGATGCGCCATGTTGTGGCCGGTTCCGTTGACGGTATCCAGGTTATAGCCGCCGACGCGGCGCAGCACCTTGGGAAAACGATGCTCGATCTCCCCGGCTTCGCGCGCGGCGATGGCGCGGATTTTTTTCACTAGCTCGAGATAGCCGCGTGGCGCGTCGAACCCCGCGAGATCCGCCGGCACGTCGCCAAAATTGTATTCCGCGCCGTCCGCGAGTACCGCTTCGATGGCGCGCACGTTGTGCACCATGTTGCCGTAGCGGATAGAACGCGAGCCGCAGCTGTTGTTGCCGGCCATGCCGCCGAGGGTCGCCTGCGCGCTGGTCGACACGTCAACCGGATACCACAGCCCGTGCGGCTTGAGCCATGCGTTCAACTGGTCGAGCACCACGCCGGGCTGCACGCAGACCGTGCGCGCCTCGCGATCGAGCGAAACGATTTGATTGAGATGTTTGCTGCTGTCGATGACGAGCGCGGCGCCGACCGTCTGGCCGCATTGCGAGGTGCCGCCGCCGCGCGGCAATACCGCGACGCCCTCTTCGCGCGCAATTTGCAGAGCGATTTCAACGTCGCTTTCGGTTCTGGGAACCACCACCCCGACCGGCTCGATCTGATAAATCGACGCATCGGTGGAATAGCGTCCGCGCGAATACGCGTCGAACAGCACTTCGCCCTGCGTTTCGCGCTTGAGTCGCGCGGCGAGCTTGCTGTCGACGGCGCGTGGGTGAAAGGTAAGCGTAGCGGTCATAATTGGGTGCAGTCTATCCAGCGTTTCAGCCGTCGGTATGCGGAGTCTGCGCACGGGTCGAAGACGTCCTGCGCAAGAACGTTAATTATTCGCGGGTTGACGCCCACGTGCAACTTAACTATTCTCGCCGGTCTGCAATGCTTGCACGAAAATATCGGAGGCCCGCATGTTGCACGTGAGTGGACGCCATTTCCTGCAAATCCCCGGCCCGACCAACGTGCCCGACCGCGTGCTGCGCGCGATCGACAACGCGACCATCGACCATCGCGGTCCCGGCTTCCAGAAGCACGGCCAGGAGGTGCTCGCGGGATTGAAGCAAGTGTTCAAGACCACTGCGCCGGTCGTCATCTTTCCGGCCTCCGGCACCGGCGCTTGGGAAGCCGCGTTCGTCAATACCCTGTCGCCCGGCGACCGCGTGCTGATGTGCGAAACCGGCCACTTCGCAACGCTGTGGCACAGCATGGCGAATAAACTCGG
>JANNPG010000658.1:0-2121 GCA_031399805.1 Betaproteobacteria bacterium
GTAGATCGACGATATTTTTGAGGACATCACTCGGTCAACGAATGTCCGCGTTGCTCTTCCCCAATGTGCAGCAGTAACTTAACTTCAAACGCCAAGAGTACCAACGCTGCATCCGGCTCCCTCTCCGCCTTCAGGGGGAGAGGGCGGGGGGTGAGGTGGCCGGCCTTCTGCCGGTGCACGACACCCACGCCTGCGAGAACATGCCGTTGGGTCGACGCCCCCATACACGCCAGGTGGCTGCATTCTTCACATCGCCCGCCTCTTCGTGGTTCATAGCAAGGAAATCGCCGATCACGGTGAGCGGATCGTAGTTCTCGTAACGCGACCGCATGATAATTCCTTCGAAGCCGGCAGCTTCAAGGACCATCCCCAATTTGTGCCCGCAGTACACGTCGCCGCCGTTGCGATTCTGCAGTTCCTTGTAAGCCTCGAAAGCAACCAGCAGCTTTTCCGACGGAGGCGCCAGCAGAAAGCCTCCCCAGTCCGGCGTGCACACGCCGACTATGCCGCCGGGCTTCAGTACGCGCCTGAACTCGGCCGCTGCCCTGACCGGCTCTTTCAGATGTTCAAGCAATGCATGCGAAAACACGGCATCGAAAGTACTGTCCTCGAATGGCAGCGCGTAAGCACTGCCCTGCCTGAACTCGACATTGGCGATGTCTTGCGCTTTGGCGTCTTCAGTCGCGACGGCAACCTGATCCGCATTGAAATCCAGTCCGACTACCCGGCCCGGCGCAATGCGTTGCGCGATATCACGCGTAATGGTGCCCGGACCGCAACCGCAATCCAGCACGCTGCCGCCGGGCTTGAGGTGAGGAAGAAAAAACGCGCCATTGGGTTCGAGCCGGCGGCGCGCCATGAACGCGGCTGCGGCCAAGCTGTAACCGGGGGTGTAGGTTTCTGACATCTGTCATGAGCGACCGGCGATCTGTGGATGCGCATTCTACCCGCAGCGTGGATCACATCATTGCGACTGTCGCGTCCCACAAGTCGTGGTGATAGACTGTTTGGCATTGGATCAGGAAGGCCCGCATGAAAGCGCAATCCTCGTTGCACCCGATGACTCTACTGGTTGCCGCCGTGCTGTGGGCTGGCGCAACAGCAGCGGTTGCATGCGGCGAAGTCTTCAGGGGTGACATGGTGACCGCAGAACGTGAAGTCGGCGCGACGCACTCCGGCGAATCCGCAAGCTTTCACGTGATCGGCGCCGGCTGGTTTCACGCCGCGGAGATCGTTAAGCACGGCGGCAGCAGCGACAATACTGTCGTCACGCTGGAACTCGACGGCGAACCGATCATCACGGCTTCGTTCGCCGACCTGAAGAACCCCTGGAGGGAAATCAACACGCCGATGATCATCGTCAACGTGCGCACCGTTGGTGACACCAGCACGATGACCTTCTGGTATGCGCCTGAACTGAAGTTCCGCACCATGGCGGCGTTACGCATCGAGGTGCAGGAAGAAGGTGTCGACGGCCTGAAAATGCGCACGGTCATGAACAAGCCCGCGCCGCACGAGCATATCGCCGGCCAACAGATCGGCACCACTGCGGCCTTGCCGGCGTTCAAGTAACGCCATGGCACCCGCGAGGTTCCCCTCGCGACCGGCGGCCATCTACTCCTTGTAAGGCTCCACGACACTCGCCCGCATCGAGTAGCCGATTTCTATGTCGGCTGCTCCGTCTACCAGGCTCAGCGATTTTTTCGCCGACGCGGTCGACATCCTGCCCGTGACCCAGATTGGCGAGAATACAGTCACGTTTGCAACAGGTTTATCCGGCTTCACGTGGACGATCTGGTTCGGCGGCGGCGGCGGGGTGTGGATGCAGGCCCCAACGTAGGGCACGAGTAGAAACTCGGTGACCTCCTTACCGGAGAATTCCAGCGGCAACAGATAGCCGGGCATGCGCACCGTTTGGCCCTCGAGTACCGCGTTCACCGACCGCGCGCGCTGGCGGCTGCTCTCGGCCAGCTCCTTGCGCTTGGCCAGCAACCCGTCGACATCGACTCCCGCCTGTTCCAGCTTGCGCGCCGCAGCCTCCTCGTCGCCAAGTTCGATCGGCGGTACTTTTTCGCCGCGCGCCTTGCGCTCGCGTACGTCCGCGATGTCGCTCAACTGCAA
>JANNPG010000001.1:0-2151 GCA_031399805.1 Betaproteobacteria bacterium
AGAAGGGGGGTGCTAAGGTGCTGACCAACGCACCGGTTGAGTCGATCGACGGGGACAAGGTGTGGGTAATGCTCGATGGCAAGCGCGCGGCGATCGACGCCGGCGACATGATCATCATTGCCATCGGGCCGCTGCCGAATCGCGACATCGTGCCGGAAGTCGAGCGCTCGGGCGCGCAGTACGTGCTGGCGGGTGACTGCAACCGGATTGGCGACTTTCTGGCGGCGGTGCGCGACGGATGGATGCTGGCGACCGCGATCGACCTGCGCCTGCCCAAGAGCACCTGACATGATGAACTCATCTTAAAATGCACCGTGGCCGTTCGTGCTGAGGTATCGAAGCATGGACGGCCGCCTCCGCCGACGCATTTACCGTGTTCGCCCTTCTATACATCAGGACGAACGGGTTTTTCAGATCGCATGTATGAGTCGCGCGATGCGCTGGAAAGCCGCGTTGAAAAGTCCTACACTGCGTTTTCCCGATCGCTAATCCGTTAGAGTGCCTGACATAATGAAACGCACACGTGTTTCATTATGCAGGCACTCATAGAAGCAAGGAGTATTCTCATGCGTCGTAGCGCGATTCTGACTTCAGCCATCCTCGCCTCCAGCCTTGGCGTCCACGCTCACGCCCAGACTTATCCGGTCAAGCCGATCCGCCTGATCAACGCGTTTGCGCCGGGCGGGGCGAGCGACGTCGTCGCGCGCAACTTCGCCGCCAAACTCACCGAGTATCTGGGGCAGCAGGTTACGGTCGACCCGCGCACCGGCGCCGGCGGCAATATCGCCGCGGAACTCGCCGCGCGCAGCCCCGCCGACGGCTACACGCTCTTGATGGGAACGTTTTTCCTGGCGACCAACCCGAGCCTCTACAGCAAGATGAGCTATGACCCGCAGAAGGATTTCGCGCCGATCTCGATGTTGACGGCAGCACCCCTGATACTGTGCGTGCATCCTTCGGTGCCCGCCAAGAGCACCAAGGAACTCATCGCGCTGGCGAAACAGCATCCGGGGGAGTTGTATTTCCCGTCGGCCGGCAACGGCACGTCGATGCATCTGGCCGGCGAGCTGTTCAACATGATGAGCGGCATCAAGACCGTGCACGTGCCGTATAAAGGCTCGGGCCCGGGCGTCCTCGATCTGGTGAGCGGGCGGCTGCATTTCATGTTGAATCCCATGCCGGAGCCGGTGCCGTTCATCAAGTCCGGCAGGCTGCGCGCGCTCGCCACTTCGACCGCCAACCGGATATCCGCGCTGCCCGAGCTGCCGCCCGTTGCCGACGCCATTCCAGGCTATGAAGTGCTGACCTGGCAGGGCCTCGTCGCGCCGACCGGCACGCCCGTGGAAATCATCAACCGCCTGAATTCCGAGCTCGTCAAGGCGCTCAAAAACCCCGAGTTCGCGGAGCGCATGCGCGGCATGGGCCTGGAGCTCTACGGCACGACGCCCGAGCAATTCGCGCAGTTCATCAGGGACGAGAACATGAAGTGGGCCAAGGTCATCAAGGCCACCGGCGCGCGCATCGATTAGGCGTTGCGCGCGGCGCCCCATTTTTTGCGATAATGAGAGAATCATCATGGCCAATGCAAGCCTCGCCTTCGATCATGTTCACGTCATCGCCAAAGATCCGCACGCCGCTGCCGGCTGGTATGTCGATAAATTGGGCGGCGAGCTCGTCAAGAGCGGTATCACCCACGGCGCGCCGCAGATCTACCTGTCGTTCGGAGGCGCCATGATCATCGTGCGCGGCCAGCGACCCGCCGAGCTGGCAAAGGAGAAACCCGACCTGCAATGGGGCGTCGATCACTTCGGGCTCAAGGTGACGGGCGATTTCGACGGCTTTTGCGCGGGGCTGCGGGCGCAGGGTGTTGCGTTCAGCATGGATCCCACCGACATCAACCCGACCACGCGCATCGCGTTCATCAATGCGCCCGATGGCGTGAGCGTCGAGCTCCTGAGCAGGAAAGAGCAGCCTTAGTTTTGCTGCGCCCCAAAAATTGATTCCCTCCCCCTCGACGGGGGAGGTGCGCCGGAACGCGGAGCAGGGGCCCGTTTACGGGATGCGACGGTGAAGGTGCACATGAGCACGCGGATATCCGGCGCATTGCATCCCGCTGCGGGGTCACATCCATCGGCAAGCCGACGGAACCTG
>JANNPG010000016.1:0-12212 GCA_031399805.1 Betaproteobacteria bacterium
CTGCTGGCATCGGGCGAGCGGCGCGTCGCGGTCACGGACGACGGACAGGAATCGCATACGGTATTCGAATTAAAGCACGCGTGGCGGGACTACAGCCTCTTGCGCGCCGAGCTCAAGACCGGACGCACGCACCAGATCCGCGTGCATCTCGCGCATCTTGGGTTTCCGATCGCGGGTGATGACAAATACGGGGATTTCGAACTTAACAAGCAACTCGCGCGCGCGGGGCTGAAACGCATGTTTCTGCACGCCACCAGCGTAAGCTTCCGGCATCCGGGGAGCGGCGAGAAGGTTGCAGTGCAAGCGCCGCTGCCCGCCGAATTGCAGGGCTTCCTGCAGACGCTAACTTGAGCGCCATGGGCAGACGATACGACTTACTGGTGTTCGACTGGGACGGCACGTTGATGGATTCGACCGTCATCATCGTCGCATCGTTGCAGGCGGCGTGCGCCGACCTCGGGCTGCCGGTGCCGACTGACGAGCGCGCCCGGCACATCATCGGACTGGGGTTGTACGATGCGATGGCGCATGTGTTGCCGGGCGTCAACCCGAGCGTGTACCCGCAGGTTGTCGAGCGCTATGGCCATCATTTCAGATTGCGCGACCCGGCAACGCCGTTGTTTGCAGGTGTTGAGGAAACGCTGCGCGGGTTGAATGAGACGGGCCATCGGCTCGCCATCGCGACCGGCAAAAGCCGGCGCGGGCTCGATCGTGCGCTCGAAAAAACCGGGCTGGGCGCGCTTTTTCATGCGACGCGCTGCGGCGAGGAGTCGGCGAGCAAACCGCAACCGGGCATGCTGATCGACCTGATGCAGATGCTGGGCGCCGAGCCAGGCAGGACGTTGATGATAGGCGACACCACGCACGATTTGCAGATGGCCATCAACGCGGGGGTGGCGGGTGTCGCCGTCGCCTACGGCGCGCATCCGCGCGAGCAACTTGTCGCATTACAACCGCTTGCGTGCATGGACCACCCGCGGGATTTATGGCGATGGCTGCAACGCAACGCGTGATTTGCGACAGTGCCGCGCTGACCGAAGGCGGTCCCGGCGTGCGTTTTGAGGTGCAGCAGCACGGCGCGCCGGCGGCGGCGTTCGTGATCCGCTACGGCGGCGGGGTCTATGCCTATCTCAACAGTTGCGCGCATATCCCGGTCGAACTCGACTGGATGGAAGGCGAGTTCTTCGATAAAGCTGGGTTATACTTGGTCTGCGCAACACATGGCGCAACATACGTGCCCGACACCGGCCATTGCATCATGGGGCCGTGCAAAGGGCGGCATCTGGTGGCGCTGCAAGTTGAAGAGCGCGGCGACAGGGTATATCTGCTGGAGAAAGAAAATCGCGATGGCTGAATTGGATCCGGGTAATGCCGGCGAAGGCTGGGAACGCAAAGTTCTGGAAAAAGTTGCACTGGCGGCGATTACCGAACAGCGCGCCGCGCGCCGCTGGGGCATGGTGTTCAAGATGCTGATCTTGTTGTATCTCTTTGTGGTGCTGTTCATCGGCATGGGCTGGGTCAAGCGCGCCGGCGAAAAGTCGCTCGGCAAACACACCGCGCTGGTCGAATTGCGCGGCGTGATCGCTGCGAACACTCAGGCGAGCGCCGATAACATCACGTCCGGATTGCAGGCCGCATTCAAGGATGGCAATACCCAGGGCGTGGTCCTGCGCATCAACAGTCCCGGCGGCAGCCCGGTGCAGGCTGGCTACATCAACGATGAAATGAAGCGTCTGCGCGCCTTGCACCCGAACATCCCGCTCTACGTGGTGGTGGAAGATATTTGCGCTTCGGGCGGCTATTACGTCGCCGCGGCGGCGGACAGAATCTACGTCGACAAGGCGAGCATCGTCGGCTCGATCGGCGTCGTGATGGACGGTTTTGGATTTACCGGCACGATGGAAAAACTCGGCGTCGAGCGGCGCGCGATTGCCGCCGGTGAAAACAAGAAGTTTCTGGATCCGTTTTCACCGATAAATCCGGTGCACAAGGAATTCGCCGAAAAAATGCTCGCCGACATCCACGGGCAGTTTATCGCGGTGGTGCGCGAAGGGCGCGGCAAACGCCTCAAGGAAACCCCGGAGATTTTCAGCGGCCTGGTATGGGTTGGGCCTAAAAGCATCGAACTCGGCCTCGCCGACGCGATCGGCAGCGTCGACTCGGTGGCGCGCGATGTAATCAAGGCGGAAGATGTGGTCGACTTTACGCTGCGCGAGAATATCGCCGAGCGGGTGGCGCGTCGTTTCGGCGCGGCGATGGCCGAAGCCCTGATCAAAGTGAGCGGGGCGGGCGGCGCGCAATTGCGTTAGGCACTCTAAATCAGCGCGCGTAGAGCAGGAACACGCCCGGGCGCCGGCCGATCGCGGTTTTTGCGCATTTCCATTCAGCGATCGTCGCGCTTCGCACCGAGGCGTCAGCGAGAGTGAGGTCGCACGCAACGCACAGTCGCGTGCCGGCCTGACACGTATCGAGAAACGCCTGCAACAGAGCATCGTTACGGTACGGCGTTTCGATAAATATCTGGGTCATATCCTGCGCGCGCGATTCGCGTTCGCGGGCGGCGATTGTGCGGCGGCATTCGTCTTGCGGCACCGGCAGATAGCCATGAAACGCGAAACGCTGGCCGTTAAAGCCGGCGGCCATTAATGCCAGCAGGATCGCCGACGGGCCGACGTGGGGCACGACGCGGATGTGGAGGCGATGCGCGGCTTCGACCAGCAACGCACCCGGGTCGGCGACGGCCGGACTGCCGGCTTCCGACAGCACGCCCGCGCTGCGTCCCGCCAGCAGCGGTTGCAGCAATGCAATCGCGCGCGCGGCATCGCCGTCTTTGTCGAAACGCGCGAGCTGCAGCTCACGCAGCGGCCGCGGATGGTCGATGTTCTTGAGAAAGCGCCGCGCGCTTTTCTCGTTTTCGACGATGAAGTAATCGAGGCGGGCGGCACGCTGCATAGCGGCTGCCGACAGCGTCGCCCGCGGATCCGTATCGACAAGCGCGACCGGAATCAAGTGCAGTTCCCCGTGTGCGCTGCTCATGGCAGATTCACGCCTTCGCTTTTCAGGGCAGCTCCATGCCTTCTTTGCGCAGCATTTCGCACAGGGCGATCAGCGGCAGTCCAATCAGGGCGTTGGGGTCGTTGCCTTCCAGTCGCGCCACCAGCGTGATGCCCAATGCCTCGATGCGCGCACTGCCGGCGCAGTCGTACGGTTGTTCCGCAATCAGGTAGCGCTCGATTTCCGCATCGCTCAAGTCACGCATATGGACGGTGACGGGAACGATCGCCGTCTGCTGGCGCACCGCACGCGTATTGAGCACGCAGAGCGCGGTAAAAAACTGCACCGCCTTGCCGCGCATGAGCCGCAACTGGCGCACCGCATTGGCGTGGTCGCCGGGCTTACTCAGCAGCGCGGTGCCAACGACCGCGACCTGGTCGCTGCCGATGATCAGCGCGTCCGGCCATGCTTGCTGTACGGCCTGCGCTTTCGCGCATGCGAGGCGCAACGCGAGCGCCTGCGGAGCTTCATTTGCAAGCGGGGATTCGTCGACGTCGGGCGCCACGCTTTCGAACGGAATGTTCAGGCGCCCGAGTAATTCACGGCGATAGCGCGACGTGGAAGCGAGAACGAGGTGCGCAGGAGCGGGTTGGTCCAAGGGGAAGTAGTCTAAGTCCCTGCGTTAAATGGATTTTCTGTTATTTTGCTTTGACAGGGCAAGGCGAAAATACTATCATGCGCGGTTTATGTCTGCACGGGCTATTATCGATAGTCTTGAATTTGCTTGCGGCGGCCAGTATTTGCGCGGCGCGGCGCCCGTTGGCGAACTCGCCAGGCTGACCGACAGTCTTTACGATGCCGGTGGCGAGCTCAAATACGAGTTGACCGGAGACCGTGATGCCAGGCAGCGGCCGCGCCTGCAACTGGCGGTCGACGGCTCGCTCAATCTGCGGTGTCAGCGCTGTCTCGGCAACCTTGCCTTTCCGGTGGCGGTCCGCGCGAACCTGCTGGTGCTGACGGCAGAGGCCGGCGGCGAGACTGCGCAGATCGATGATCTCGACGGGATTCCGGCTGATGCACATACGGATGTGTGGTCGCTGGTGGAAGACGAAATTTTACTCGCGATCCCGCTATCGCCGCGGCATGGCGAGGATGAATGCAGTCCGGCCGCGAAGGCGGCTGGAGATCACGCCGCGTCGCCCTTTGCGGTGCTGGCGAAACTAACGCAGCAACGAACCAAGATTTGAACGAAAAGGAGTTTCAAAATGGCAGTTCAGCAGAACAAAAAGTCACCGTCCAAGCGCGGCATGCACCGCTCGCACGATTTTCTGACCAATCCGCCGCTGGCAGTTGAGCCGACGACCGGCGAAGTGCATTTGCGTCATCACATCAGCCCGACCGGCTACTACCGCGGCAAAAAAGTCGTCAAGACCAAAGACGAGTAGGGATCGGCCACTTCGTGCCGATAGCCGTATCCACGCGTGCGCCGCGATGTACCGCACGCGTTAGGGAGGATGTTTGATGGACGTAACGGTTGCCGTCGATTGCATGGGGGGGGATCACGGCCCCCACGTCACCGTTCCTGCTGCACTCGACTACCTGCAGCGCTACGAAAACGGCCGCATCATCCTGGTTGGACTGCAGGATGAGATAGCCGCGGAATTGCGCAAGGGCAGGGCCGACATTGTCGCGCGCGCCGCCGTGCAACATGCGAGCGAGGTGGTCGGCATGGACGAGCCGCCGGCGAGCGCGCTGCGCGGCAAGAAGGATTCTTCGATGCGCGTGGCGGTGAACCTCGTCAAGGACGGCACCGCGCACGCCTGCGTCAGCGCCGGCAATACCGGGGCGCTCATGGCGATTTCGCGCTTTGTACTGAAAACGCTGCCAGACATCGAGCGTCCGGCGATCTGCTCGGTATTGCCGACCATGACCGGACGCACGTACATGCTCGATCTCGGCGCCAACGTCGATTGCACCGCGGAGCATCTGCTGCAATTCGGCGTCATGGGCGCGAGTCTGGTGAGCGCGGTCGAAAATAAAGAGCGTCCCAGCGTGGGCTTGCTCAACATCGGCGAGGAAGAGATCAAAGGCAGCGAGGTCGTCAAGCACGCGGCGGAGTTGCTGCGCGCGAGCGGATTGAATTTCTTCGGCAACGTCGAAGGCGACGATATCTATAAAGGCACCACTGACGTGGTCGTATGCGACGGATTCGTCGGCAATGTTACGCTCAAGGCCTCGGAGGGAATTGCGCGCATGCTGGCGACTTATTTGCGTGAAGAATTCAGCCGCAACGTGCTCACCAGGCTGGCGAGCGTGGCGGCGCTGCCGGTGCTCAACGCTTTCAAGCGGCGCTTCGATCCACGCAACTACAACGGCGCGACCCTGCTGGGCCTGCGCGGGATCGTCGTCAAGAGCCACGGTTCCGCAGATCGCCTGTCGTTTCGCATCGCCATCGGCCGCGCGGCCGAAGAAGTGCATAGCGGCGTGCTTGCGAAGATCACCGAGCGCATGTCGGCGATGCAGGAGAATGCGGCGTGACCTATTCGCGCATCGTGGGCACCGGCAGTTATCTGCCGGTGAACGTAGTAAGCAATGCGGAACTCGCGCGCCGCGTCGACACGTCGGATGAGTGGATTCGTTCGCGCACCGGCATTCGGCAGCGCCATATTGCGGATCCCGCGCAAACGTCGAGTGAACTCGCGTACCTCGCGGCGCAACAGGCGATCGCGGCGGCCGGCATTGCAGCCACGGACATCGATTTGATCATCGTCGCCACGTCGACCCCGGATTTTATTTTCCCGAGCACTGCGTGCCTGCTGCAGGCCAAACTCGGCGTCAAGCGCTGTCCCGCATTCGACGTGCAGGCGGTGTGTGCCGGTTTCATCTATGCGCTCGATATCGCCGATAAATATATCCGCAGCGGCACTCATCGTCACGCGCTGGTGGTCGGGGCCGAGGTGTTTTCGCGCATTCTCGACTGGAACGACCGCGCGACCTGCGTATTGTTCGGCGACGGCGCGGGGGCGGTGGTGCTGGCCGCCGCTACCAGCCCCGGTGTGCGCGCGAGCGTGCTGCATGCCGACGGCGCGCAGGCCGGGATACTGTCGACGCCGGGGAATGTGTGCGGTGGCAAGATCACCGGCGACCCGTTTCTGCGCATGGACGGCCAGGCTGTGTTCAAACTCGCCGTTCGCGTAATGGATGAGGTCGCGCGCGAAACACTCGCGTTGTGTAACATGCAGCCCACCGATGTCGATTGGCTGATTCCTCATCAGGCAAACGTGCGCATACTGGACGCAACCGCAAAAAAATTGGGCATCGATCCTGCGAAAGTGATCGTTACGGTCGATCGTCACGCCAATACGTCCGCGGCGTCGGTGCCGCTCGCCCTTGACGTGGCGGTGCGCGACGGTCGAATCAAGCCCGGCGACAACGTTATGCTGGAAGGCGTGGGCGGCGGTTTCACGTGGGGCGCGACATTGGTGGAAATTTAGAGTGCCTAACACCATGAAACGCGTGATGCGCTGTCACGATTTTGGCTCAGAACGCGAAGCGAGACACGACGCTTAGTCATTCTAAGCTAGTGGCTTGCGACAAAGTTATGGGCCAAAACTCGTGCCAGCCCGAAGGGTTACAGCCAGAATCGGCGCTGGCCGCGTTGCTCGACTTGGCAATAGAATGACTATTGCCCGCATCGGGCGCCTTGCCATCACCAATTCTGGCTGCAACGCACACGTGTTTCATGGTGTTAGGCACTCTCAGGAGCAGCAATGAAGCTGGCACTGGTTTTTCCGGGACAGGGATCGCAGGCGGTCGGCATGCTGCAAAGCTTCGCCGAGTCGAAACCCGTGCGCGATACTTTCGCCGAAGCCGCCGATATTCTGCACCAGGATTTGTGGCAGCTTGCAGCGGGCGGGCCGGCGGCCGACATTAATTCAACCGTCAACACGCAGCCTTTGATGCTGACCGCGGGCTACGCAGTCTATCGTGCATGGCGCGACGCGGGGGGCGTGCAACCGGAGATGGTCGCCGGCCACAGCCTCGGCGAGTACACGGCGCTGGTGGTGGCGGGCGTGATCAGCTTTCGCGATGCCTTGCCGCTCGTGCGCTTTCGCGCGCACGCGATGCAGGAAGCCGTTCCGCTCGGCACCGGTGCGATGGCGGCGATACTCGGGCTCGAGGATGACGCAGTGCGCGCAGTGTGCGTTGAAGCGGCGCAGGGCGAGATCGTCGAGGCAGTCAACTTCAACGCGCCGGGCCAGGTCGTGATCGCTGGGCACAAAGCGGCGGTCGAGCGTGGTGCGGCGCTGGCGAAGGCGCGCGGCGCCATGCGTACGGTGATGCTGCCTGTCAGCGCGCCGTTTCACGCATCCTTGCTCAAGCCGGCGGCGCAGCGTCTCGCGCAGTATCTGGCGGATATCACGTTCAATTCGCCGCGGATTCCCGTCGTTAACAACGTGGATGTCGCGACCATCGATGACGCGCAAAAGATCAAGGATGCGCTGGCGCGCCAGGCGTGCAACCCTGTGCGCTGGGTCGAAGTGATCCGGCATATGGCGCGCGCGGGTGTTACGCATGTCGCGGAATGCGGGCCCGGCAATGTGCTGGCCGGGTTGACCCGGCGTATTGACGGCAACTTGCAGGGCCTGGCGGTCGCCAACGCCGCATCGCTTGCCCAGGCCCTGCAAACCTTGCAACAACAGGCGGCATGATGCTGAACGGACAAATTGCATTGGTGACCGGCGCATCGCGCGGAATCGGCAAAGCGATTGCGCTGGAACTTGGGCTGCAGGGGGCGACCGTGGCCGGCACGGCAACGAGCGACGCGGGTGCGCGCGCGATCAGCGATTATCTGGCCGCGGCGGGCGTCAAAGGCGCCGGATTCGTGCTGAACGTCAACGATGCCGCGCAGGCGGAATCCGTGGTTGCCGCCGTGCAAAAGCAATGCGGCGACATCGCGATCCTGGTCAATAATGCGGGCATTACGCGCGACAATCTGCTGCTGCGCATGAAGGATGAGGAGTGGGATGACATCCTGTCGACCAATCTGAAGTCCGTGTTCAGGCTGTCGAAGCTCGTCTTGCGTCCCATGATGAAGGCGCGCCGCGGGCGCATTATCAATATCACGTCGGTGGTCGGCGCGATGGGCAATGCGGGGCAGACCAACTACTCGGCGGCCAAGGCCGGCATGATCGGCTTCGCGAAGTCTCTCGCGCGTGAAATCGGCGGCCGCAATATCACGGTAAACTGCGTCGCGCCGGGTTTCATCGATACCGACATGACGCGCAATCTGGACGAGAACCAGCGCAATGCGCTGGTCGCGCGAATTCCGCTTGCGCGCCTCGGTGCGGTCGAGGATATTGCCGGTGCCGTGGCTTTTCTGGCGGGACCGGCGGCTGGCTACATTACCGGCGCCACTCTGCACGTAAACGGCGGCATGTTGATGGAATAGCGCGCCGATTACGCCGGTTAGGTGGCGCGCGCCGGATTTGGTAAAATAAGTTTTGCGTAACCTGGAACGACTCCTGGAGGGGGATATAAATGGAAAATGTAGAGCAGCGCGTCAAGAAAATCGTGGCCGAGCAACTGGGCGTCAACGAAGCCGATGTCAAGAGCGAGTCGTCGTTCGTCAACGACCTCGGTGCGGATTCCCTCGATACGGTGGAACTCGTGATGGCGCTTGAAGAGGAGTTTGAATGCGAGATCCCCGATGAAGAGGCGGAAAAAATCACCACGGTCCAGCAGGCAACGGATTACGTCAAGGCTCACCTCAAGTAATCTCCAGACTTACGCCACGGAATTCAATTGGCAAGACGCAGAGTAGTTGTCACCGGCCTCGGCATCGTGTCCCCGGTGGGGATAGGCATTCCCGAAGCGTGGGGTAACATCGTCGCCGGCAAGTCGGGCATCACCCGCATCACGCGCTTCGACCCGGGGACGTTTCCCACCCAGATTGCGGGCGAAGTGAAGGGTTTCGAGGTGGCGAAATGGCTTTCCCCCAAGGAAGCGCGCCGCTTCGACACGTTTATTCATTATGGTCTTGCCGCCGCGATTGACGCACTCAGGGATTCCGGCCTCGTTCTGGAGCAGGAAAACTGTGAGCAGATCGGCGTTTGCATAGGTTCGGGTATCGGCGGATTGCCGCTCATCGAGACCACGCACGACGCCATGCTGGCCGGCGGGATGCGCAAGATTTCCCCGTTTTTCGTTCCCGGCACCATCATCAACATGATTTCTGGCCAGTTCTCCATCATGTACGGCCTCAAGGGGCCGAACGTTGCGGTCGTCTCGGCGTGCACGACGGCTAACCATTCTATCGGTGAAGCGGGCCGTTTTATCGAGTATGGCGATGCGGACGTGATGATCGCGGGCGGCGCCGAATCGTGCGTTTCACCGCTTGGCGTCGGCGGTTTTTGCGCGGCGCGCGCGTTGTCGTCGCGCAACGACGAGCCCGGGCAGGCCAGCCGCCCGTGGGACAGGGACCGCGATGGATTCGTGCTGGGCGAGGGCGCCGGTGTGCTGGTGCTCGAAGAATACGAACACGCCAAAAAACGCGGTGCACGGATCTACTGCGAACTCGCCGGCTATGGCCTGAGCGCGGATGCGCACCATATCACGGCACCCTGCGCGGACGGCGAGGGTGCTGCACGTTGCATGGTGAACGCAATGCGCAATGGCGGCGTCAATCCGGCGGAGGTCGATTACATTAACGCCCACGGCACTTCGACGCCGCTCGGGGATATCGCCGAAACGATAGCCGTCAAGCGCTGTTTCGGCGATCATGCGAAAAAACTCGCGGTGAGCTCAACGAAATCGATGACCGGCCATCTGCTCGGCGCGGCAGGCGGTATCGAGGCCGTGTTTACCGCGCTGGCCCTGCACGAACAGATCGCGCCGCCGACGATCAATCTCGTCAATCAGGACCCGCAATGCGATCTCGATTACGTGCCCAATCAGGCGCGCAAAATGCCCATCAGGGTCGCGATTTCGAATTCGTTCGGATTCGGCGGCACCAACGGCAGTCTGGTATTCCGCGCGGCCTGAGGCGGCGGCTGCATTTCCGGCATCGCGCGCCGGTCTTTAACGTGCGTTCATCATGATGCTCGTCAACGGCATTCAAGCCGATTCCGTCAGTGCACGCGATCGCGGGCTGACCTACGGTGACGGCGTATTTCGCACGTTCCCGCTGCGTGCCGGCAAACCGCTCATGTGGCGCCGTCAGTATGCAAAGCTCGCGCACGACTGCCGGGCTTTAAGGATAGATTGCCCGGCTGCGCCAGTACTCGAGGGCGACCTCGCGCTGATCGCCGCAAATCAGCCCGAGTGCGTGGTGAAAATTATCGTGACCCGCGGCGACGGTGCGCGCGGCTACGCAATCCCCGCGCAGTCGACGCCCACGCGCATTGTCAGCGCAAGCCCCCTGCCGGAATACCCGCGGCTTTTCGGCGAGCAGGGCGTGCGCGTCCATCTTTGCCGTATCCGGCTCGCTCCTCAACCGTCGCTGGCCGGCATCAAGCATTTGAACCGACTGGAAAACGTGCTCGCGCGCTCCGAATGGAGTGATCCCGGGATTGTCGAGGGATTGATGTGCGACGTCGACGACAATGTCATCAGCGGCACGATGAGCAATTTGTTTGTGTTCAGAGCCGGCACGCTATTCACCCCGCAGCTCGCCCATTGCGGTGTGAGCGGCGTCATGCGTGATCTGGTGATCGAACTTGCGCGCGAGCACGCCATTCCACTCGAGATCACGGCAATCGGCATCGACGAACTGCTCGCCGCCGGCGAATTGTTTCTCGTCAACAGCGTGATCGGCCTGTGGCCGGTCGCAGCACTTGACCGCAAGGTGTGGACGGCCGGCGCGATAAGCGCGCAATTCCGGCACTGGTTAGTCGATGCTCAAGACCGTTAAGCGCTGGATGAGGCGCGCATTCTGGCTGAGCGCGTTACTGGTCGCGGTGTTTACCGCGTGGCTGGCGGCTTTCGCCTGGTCGGACCTTCCGCTCAACCTGCCGGTGCAATTCAGCCTAAAGGACGGCAGCAGCCTGCGCAGTTCACTGCGTCAGATGCAGGCGGCAGGGGTGATTAATTCGCCGTGGCAGTTTGAACTCCTCGCGCGCATCAAAGGGGGTGCCACTCGCGTGCAGGCAGGCAATTATGAAATCCGCGCCAGTCTCAGCGCGTTCGCGTTGCTTGACATGATCACGTCAAGCGCACGCGGCCAGGATCAGATCACCGTGATTGAAGGGTGGACGTTCAGCCAGTTGCGGGCGGTCCTCGATGCCCATTCCGCCATCAGGCACGATACGCGCGGCGCAACCGACGCGGATCTGGTCGCCCGCCTCGGTATTCCACACCCGTCGGCGGAGGGCTGGTTTTTACCCGACACCTATTATTTTGTGAATGGCTCAAGTGATCTTGCCCTGATGCGGCGCGCCTATCGCGCCATGCAGGTGCAACTCGATGCGCTGTGGGAAGGGCGCGCCGAAGGATTGCGGTTGGAAAGTCCGTATGAGGCGCTGACACTGGCATCGATTGTCGAAAAAGAGACGGGGCAACCCGACGAGCGGCCGTTGATCGCCGCAGTGTTTCTGAACCGCCTCAGAATCGGCATGCGGCTGCAGACCGACCCGACCGTGATCTACGGTCTGGGCGCGCAATTCGACGGCAATCTGCGGAAACGCGATTTGCTCGCGGATGGTCCGTACAACACATACCTGCGCGAAGGCTTGCCGCCGACGCCGATCGCCCTGCCGGGCCTTGCCGCGCTCACTGCGACCCTTAACCCCTCGTCAAGCAAGGCTCTGTATTTCGTTGCGCGCGGCGACGGCACCTCGTACTTCTCAACCACGCTGGCCGAGCACGAGCGCGCCGTGACAAAATACCAGCGGCGCGGCAACCGCTGACGACATTATGCACGGCAAATTCATCACTCTCGAGGGCATCGACGGCGCCGGCAAGAGCACGCATCTCGCCTGGCTGGCCGATTATTTCCGCGCGCGCCAGCGCGCGGTGCGCGTCACGCGCGAGCCGGGCGGCACCGCGCTCGGGGAAAAGCTGCGCGCGCTGCTGCTCGACAAAAACCAGCCCATGCACGTTGAAACTGAAGCCATGCTGATGTTCGCGGCGCGGCGCGAGCATCTGGACAAAGTGATCGCGCCCGCGCTGGCCAAAGGCGAGTGGGTGATCTGCGACCGTTTTACCGACGCCACATTTGC
>JANNPG010000033.1:0-3089 GCA_031399805.1 Betaproteobacteria bacterium
GAAGGGCGAGACCCTCGACAAGGTGGTGGCGGACGGGGGTCCGCTGCCGGTCGGGCGCGCGATCCACGTCTTGAAGCAGGTGTGCGCCGCCGTGAGGGAAGCGCACGGGCACGGGCTCATACACCGCGACATCAAGCCGAACAACATCATGCTGTGCCAGCGCGCCGGCGAGTGGGACGTCGTGAAACTGCTCGATTTCGGCATCGTCAAGAACGTCGACAATCCGAACACGCGCGATATCACGCAGTTCCAGACCCGGCTCGGGACGCCGCTTTACATGTCGCCGGAGCGCATCCGCAATCCCGGCGATGCCGATGTGCGCGCTGACATCTACTCGGTCGGCGCCGTGGGCTACTACCTGCTGGCGGGGCGCGCGCTGTATACCCGCACGACCGATGCCGAGCTCGCGCAGCAGATACGCTACGCGCCGCCGCCGCGGCCGTCGGCAACCGCGCCGCAGGCGCTGCCGGGCGAGCTCGACGAGCTAATAGTCCGGTGCCTCGCGAAAGCGCGCGACGAGCGCCCGCAGCATGTCGCGGAGGTGCTTACCGTGCTGGAGCGGATCGCCCGCGACTTGCCGTGGACGCCGGCCGCCGCCGAAACCTGGTGGCGCGAGCGCTGGCCCGCATTCGCCGCGAAAAAAGCTGCCGCCAACTAACGCGTGGACGGATTATCGGTGTGCCACCGGTTAGCTTGGCGACGGCGCGGCATGGCATGGCGGGTGTATTTGATCCATGTCAAAGCCCGCAGACGCCTGGTGTTAGAATATTGCCACATAAAATTTACGCACGTGCGAGGAGCGGTGTTGCCGTTCCACTTCTTATTTTCCACCGAGGAGATGATATGAAACGTTTTATCGCCTTTGTAATCGCCGCCATCGCATTCGGCTTTGGATTGGCGCACGCGCAGGTCTATCCGAGCAAGCAGGTCGTGGTGGTGGTGCCGTTCGCGGCCGGCGGGCCGACCGACACGCTCGCGCGCAATCTCGGCGTGGCGCTCACCAACTCGCTCACGCAGACGGTCATTATCGACAACACGGCCGGCGCGGGCGGCACGATCGCCTATAACAAAGTCGCGAAAGCGAAGCCCGACGGCTATACGATATTGATCGCGCACATCGGCATGGCGACCGCACCGGCGCTGTACCGCAAGCTGCCGTACAACCCGCTCACCGATTACGAATACATCGGCCAGGTTGCCGACGTGCCGATGACCATGCTCGCCAAGAAGGGGCTGCCGCCCGACAACCTGAAGGAACTGCTCGTCTACATCAAGGCCAACAAAGCCAAGCTCAACTACGCGAACGCGGGCCTCGGCGCCGCTTCGCACCTGTGCGGGCTGCTGTTCATGACCCAGATCGAGACCGACCTGACGACCATATCGTACAAGGGCACCGCGCCCGCGATGACCGACTTGATCGGCGGCCAGGTCGACCTCATGTGCGACCAGACCACCAACACCACGGCGCAGATCAACGCCGGCACGGTCAAGGTCTATGGCGTCACCAGCAAAACGCGCGTGCCGTCGCTTAAATTCGTGCCGACGCTGGCCGAACAGGGCCTCAAGAATTTCGAGGTGGTGGTCTGGCACGGCCTCTACGCGCCCAAGGGCACGCCGAAGCCGGTGATCGACAAGCTGGTCGCAGCACTGCAGGCCGCGGTGCAGGATCCGACCTTCAAATCGCGGCTCGCCGACCTCGGCGCCGAGGCGGTGCCGCTGGCGAAAGCCAATCCGGAAGCGCTGCGCATCCACCTCGAGGCAGAAATCAAGAAGTGGGAGCCCATCATCAAGAAGGCCGGCGTCTACGCCGACTGAGCGCTTACCCGCGCATGCAACGGGCCGCGGCAGCAGTGTCGCGGCCCTTTTTTACTTCGGCGGCCTCTCGCGCGCGACGTGCACGCCCGGCAATTCAGTGTCGTCGTGTGAAAAGGCCGGCGCACTCGCGCAGAGAATATTGAGCAGCCCTTCCCAGATGCTCTCCATGCGATGCGACGTGCCGGGAACGGCACAGTTGGTTTCGCTGGCCGCAGCCACCGCGATTCGCTATGCTGCCGGCTTTGCAATAATCCGGCTGAAAATGAAAAACGTTCTGGGAGTGCTCGGCGGCATGGGCCCGCTGGCGACCGTCGATTTCCTGCGCAAGCTGATCGAGGAGACGCCGGCCGCGCGTGACGAGGAGCACATTCCGGTCATCGCGTGGTCGGTGCCGCAAATACCCGCACGTCCACCCGCCATCACCGGCGACGGCGCATCGCCGCTGCCCGCGATGCTCGAAGGCATCCGCACTTTGAGGCAGGCCGGCGCGGTGGCGATTGCCATCCCCTGCAATACCGCGCATTACTGGTACGACGACATGCTGCGCGAGGGCGGGCTGCCCATTATCCACATCGCGGACGCCGCGCTCGCCGAACTCGAAGCGCGGCGGGTCAAGGGCAAAACCATCGGTCTGATCGCCACCAAGGGCACGCTCGCCGCCGGTTTTTTCCAGCAACGGCTCGCCGCGCGTGGTTTTCAATCCATCACCAACAGCGATGCGGACATCGATGAACTCGTGCTGACGGCAATTGAGCACGTCAAGCGCAACCAACTCGACGCCGCAGCCTCGCTGCTCGAAACCGCGGTTGGCAGGCTCATCGACGGCGGCGCAGCCGGCGTGATACTCGCGTGCACTGAGACGCCGGTGGTGCTCGACCGCCTGTCGCCGCAAACCGCCACGCAATGCGTCGACGCCACGCGCGCGCTGGCCAAGGCATGCGTCGCGTGGTGGGCTGAAAAGCAGGATTGAGGATTCGTGATTTAGGATTGAGGGATACAAAGATGTAAAGCGAAGCACACCTCAATCCTCGCTCCTCGCTTCTCCATCCTCAATCCTAAATCGCCGCGGCTGCGTGAGATTTTCCGGGCGCAGGATGTCATCGAGCTCATCTTTGCTGAGCAATTTTTTTTCCAGCACCAGCGCATAAACGCTCTTGCCGCTCGCGAGTGCCTCCTGCGCAACGGCAGTCGCATTCGTATAGCCGATGTGCGGATTGAGCGCAGTGACGATGCCGATCGAATGCTCGACGAGCCCGCGCAGATGCGCGGTATTT
>JANNPG010000053.1:0-43248 GCA_031399805.1 Betaproteobacteria bacterium
CCACCCACCGGTTCAGCGCCCAGTTCCACCAGGCGTGCGTTCACATCCGGCAGCTTCAGGATGCGCGATGTTTCGCGCGAGAGCCGGTTGACGAGGTCTTTGGGCGTATGCGCCGGCGCAAACAGGGCGAACCACGACCCCGAATCGTAGCCGGGCACGCCGGCCTCGACGATGGTTGGCACCTCCGGCACGGCCGGCGAGCGCCGGGTCGGGCTTACAGCGAGCGCGCGTATCCTGCCTGCTTTCACCTGCGGCACATACACCGGCAGATTATCCATGGTCACCACGATCTGGCCGCCGATCAGATCCGCCAGCACGCCGGCGCTGCCTTTGTACGGGATGTGGAGCATCTGGATACCGGTCATCGACTTGAAAAGCTCCATCGACAAATGCGCGGTGCTGCCATTGCCCGGCGAACCGTAATTGAGCTTGCCCTGATTCGCTTTGGCGTAGGCAATGAATTCCTTCAGGTCTTTCGCCGGCACCGTGTTGTTGACGACGAAAATATTGGGCACCATCGCGACCAGGCTCACCGGCGCGAAATCCTTGACCGCGTCGAAGCCGAGTTTGCGATAGAGGCTGGGATTGATGCCGTGCGTGCCGGCGGTCCCCATCAAGAGCGTATAGCCGTCGGCGGTCGCTTTTGCCGCATATTCGGTGCCGATGTTGCCATTGGCACCGGGACGGTTGTCGATGATGACCGGCTGGCCCCAGGCTTCGCTCATCTTCTGGCCGATCATGCGCGCGAGAATGTCGGTCGTGCCGGCCGGCGTGTAGGCGACGACTATGCGTATTGGCTTCTCCGGAAAACCGGCGGATTGTGCGCAGGCGAGCGCGCTCCATGCGACGAACACCGCGCCGCCCATCACTGCATGCATCACTGGATTCATGAACGTTTCCTTTCCACTGCGGTTAACGCCGCGCCTCGATTAACTGCAGCGTTTTTTTCTTTGGATCGACGCGCACGATGTCGCCCGTGCGGATCCACGCGTAAGGATCGCGCGACCAGCCTTCGGTAATCGTGATGCCGGCGAACACCGCGCCCTGCACCATCACCGGATTGGTGACGCCGAACACAAAAGCCTTCGGCGCGATGCCTTTGTGCCGGATATCGTAAAACGCCCAGCCCGCGGCGATGCCGCCTTTGGCGCTGGGCGTGATTAATATTTTGTCCTTGAGGTTGTGCCCTTCGAGCGCGTGGCCCGGACGCGAAATGAGCCCGGTCCAGCGGTCGAGATCATAGCGCGGACTGAAACCTTCGCGCGAAACGAGCGCCTCGCCTTCGACGACGGCGCCGTACGCGCGTTTGACCCTGAACACCGGCGCCTTGCCGCGCGTGCCGCTCATGCGTTTTCTCCGGTCAGCGCGATGCGCACGCAGTCGCCGGTGCGCCGCAACAGCGTGTTGAACTTGTGCGCACCGATGATGTTGGCGAGTTTGGCGGAGTTCGTGACGAGGTTGCTCCAGCCGTTTTGCACGCGGATGCGGCCGATGTTCTGCAGAATGTAAAAACACACGCCTTCGAGCACGATGCCGCCGGCCGCTTCTATTTTCTGCAGATACCCCAACTGGCGCGCGGCGCTTTTGACGCCATTGCTGGTGGTGACGAAGAGGTGGTTGCCGGGTTTTACCGTTTTGCCTGCGAGCAGGTCCGCGAGATTTTTCATTTCGAACAGCGACTGCTGCGGGCCCGAGAACACCACGAGATTCAGTGGATTGTTTTTGGCGCTGTAGCCCGCGTACACGCGCTCGATATCGCGGTTGGTAATGGTCACGACCTCCGCGGGCTTCGCGCCATTGAATGCGGCTTTGAGCGTCGGCGCTTCCGGCGTCACGCCGACCATGTGGAACATGCCCATTGAGCCGTAGCTCGCAAGTGATGCGCCGAGATGCTTCAGTTGATCGGAGTCCGGCCGGCGCCTGACGCCATTGAATACCGGCACCGCGAAATAATCCTGGTGTGATTCGCCGACGAGTTTGCCGAGCGCGCCCCAGTCCGCGTAATCCCAGAGATCGGCTTTGACGTTGACCTGAAAAGTGCCCCGGCGGTGCGCGTCGAGATGAAAACCGTATTCCGCCACGCGGCCCGTGATACCCGCCGCGAGCGCGGCGGGACCGGCCTCGAAGTTGGAGCGCGCGCCAAATACCGAGTTGGCGTAGATCACGGTGCCGGTGTCGCCCCATGCGACGTGTTCGCCGTGGTGCGGCTGGTACAGCGTTTGGTAATTGATGCAGGTGTCCGCCGTGATCACGTCCATCTTGCGCAAGTACGCGATCAGCTGCTTTTCCTTTTTAGCCTCGTCGGGATCCTGCCCGAGTTTTGCGACATATCCGAAGTCGATGCAGCGCGCGTTGGTCGTGGTGGGTACCGCGCAACGCGCGCCAAGCCCCGTCATGCGCGCGAGAAATGCTTTGCCGCTGTCGCCCATTACTTCGATGTCGCCCATCATGTGCACGTTCGACACCGGCACCAGGCGTTGCGCGCCGAAGAACTTGCCGACCTCGATTTGCAGCTCGAGCGCTTCTTTGACGGCAGCACCCCTGTCGCCGCGCAGCATCTTCCTTTCTTCCGGGGTGAACTGCATGACCGTCACTCGCTCAAATGCGTGAAGCGGAGAAAAAATTGCCCCGGAGGTCGTCCGGGGCAAGTTGGGTGTTGCTGTGCGCGAAACCGCTCAGGCATCCGCTTCGGTAATCACCTCGGCGCGTTTCTTGCGGAACTGCGGCACAACGACCATCAGCAGCAGCGCAAAAGCCACAAGCAGCATGCCGAGGCTGATCGGGCGGGTGAAGAACACGCTGGGATCACCGCGCGAAATCAGCATCGCGCGCCGCAGGTTTTCTTCCATCAGCGGCCCCAACACGAACCCCAATATCAGCGGCGCCGGCTCGCAGCCCCACTTCGAGCAATAGTAGCCGAAGAAACCGAACAGGGCGACGACGTACACGTCGAACGAGGCGTTATTCACCGAATACGCGCCGATGCAGCAGAAGAGACAGATACCGGGGAACAGCATGCGATACGGGATTTTAAGGAACTGCACCCACATGCCGATCATCGGCAGATTCAGGATCACCAGCATCGCGTTGCCGACCCACATCGAGGCGATCATGCCCCAGAACAAATCGGGTTTCTGCGTCATCACCTGCGGTCCGGGCGCGATGCCCTGGATCGTCATCGCGCCCACCATCAGCGCCATCACAGCACCCGTCGGGATGCCTAACGTAAGCAGCGGGATGAAAGCGGTCTGCGCGGCGGCATTGTTGGCCGACTCGGGGCCGGCAACGCCTTCGATCGCGCCCTTGCCGAAGCGCGTCGGATCTCGCGCCAACTTCTTCTCCATCGTGTAGGAGGAGAACGCCGCGATCACGGTGTGCGCCCCCGGCAGGATGCCGAAAATCACGCCGAGCGTGGTGCCCCGCAGGATGGGGCCCACCGCCATCTTCATGTCGTTTATGTTCGGCATCAGCCTGCCCACCTTGGACACCGCGGTGTGGCGATCAATCGCGCTCTGCTCGAGATTGGTGATGATCTCGCCAAAGCCGAACATCCCCATCGCCACCGACACGAAGCCGATGCCGTCCGACAGCTCGGAGATGCCGAAGCTGTAGCGCGCGATGCCCGAGTTGACGTCGGTGCCGATTATCCCCATCAGCAGCCCGATGAAGATCATGCCGATCGCTTTGATCAGCGAGCCGCTCGCCAGCACCACCGCCGAAATCAAACCAAGCGTCATCATCGAGAAGTATTCGGCGGCGCCGAACTCAAATGCGAGCTCCGCGAGCGGCGGGCCGAACAGCGCGATGAGCAGCGTACCGACGGTACCGGCGAAGAACGACCCGACCGCTGCGATCGCCAATGCGGGGCCAGCGCGGCCCTGACGGCCCATCTGGTAGCCGTCCAGCATGGTCACCACCGAGGAGGACTCGCCGGGGAGGTTGACCAGAATCGCGGTAGTCGAGCCGCCGTAGCTCGCGCCGTAGTAGATGCCGGCGAGCATGATCAGCGCCGGCGTCGGCGGCAGGTTAAAAGTGATCGGCAGCAGCATCGCAATGGTCGCGACCGGGCCGATGCCCGGTAACACGCCGATCAGCGTGCCGAGAAAGCAGCCGATGAAGCAATACATCAGATTCTGCAGGCTTAGCGCGACGGTGAAGCCGAGGGTAAGGTGTTGTATGAGTTCTGTCATAGTGCGCTCCGTAGTCTCCTGTCAGTTGCTCACGACCACGGAAATAGCTTGAACGGCAAGCCCAGCCCGTAGTAGAAAATGCTCACGTTTACTGCGGTCATGGCGACCGAGTTGATGAGCTGTTCCTTCCACCTGAAATCCCAGCCGCCAAGCGAGGCGATGAACATCAGTGCGAAGCTCGCAATGACCAGTCCCGCCGTATTAAGCAGGAAACCGAATAAGACCACGGCGCCCAGAACGAACGCCAGCGGCCGGTAATTGGTCTTGCGCGGGGCTTCGCCATGCAGGAAAAAGGAACGCACGAACAGGACCAGACCCAGCGTGGCCAGAATCCAGCCCAGAACAGTCGGGAAATAAGCGGGGCCCATGCGCACTGCGGACCCCATCGGGTAGTTGCCCGCCCACAACGCGAAAAACGCCCCGAGCGTGATGTACATGACTCCAGCCGCGAAGTCCTTCTTATCGGTAATTTGTAACGCCATGTGCCTCCTCCAAACTGATCAACAATCATTCTTCTCGCCGCGGCGCCGGTTAGGGTTGAGCGGCTTTCTATTGGCGCATGATAGCTGGTTTCCTGGCGGCTAGCCATACCCGCACTGCGTTGTTGCAGGCAGTAGCGGTAAGCGCTAATTACGCCGTCAGCGCCTCTTTCTCCATTTCCGGCTGATAGCGGCCAAAAGTAGCGGCACTATTGCATTTCGAACGGTGATAAAGCGCTTTTTGCGCTGCCGGCACGCTGCCCGCCTGCCCTTTCCAGGCTTTCAGCGCCGGCGCCTGCAGCGCCCGGCCATAAGAAAACGACAGCGGCCACGGCAGTGTCGTCCCCCGCGCGTTCATCGCATTAAGGTGCGCGGTTGCGAGCTCGTCGCTTTGCCCGCCGGACAGAAACACGATTCCGGGCACTGCCGCCGGCACCGTGCGTTTCAGGCATTGCAGCGTTGCCTCGGCAACCTGTTGCACGCCGGCCTGCTGGGCGCAGTCCTTGCCGGAGATGACCATGCTCGCCTTCAACACGAGGTGCTCGCAGCGCACGCGCTGCCGGTATAGCTCATTGAACATCGCATGCAGCGTAATTTCGGTGGCGTCAAAACAACGCTCGAGCGTGTGATTGCCGTCCATTAACACTTCCGGCTCGACAATCGGCACAATGCCGGCTTCCTGGCACAACGCCGCGTAACGCGCGAGCGCATGCACGTTGGCGTCGATGCAATACTCGCTCGGTATGTCTTTGCCGATCGTGATCACCGCGCGCCACTTGGCGAAGGTGGCGCCGAGTTTCTTGTATTCGGCGAGGCGCTCGCGCAGCCCGTCGAGACCTTCGGTCACTTGTTCGCCCGCGCCGCCCGCCAGCGCCTTGGCGCCGGTATCGACTTTGATACCCGCGAGTATGCCGGTTTTCTTCAGCGCCGCGGGAAACGGCATGCCCGCCGCGGTCGCCTGTTTGATCGTCTCGTCGTACAGAATCATGCCGCTGATGAACTGCGAGAGGCCGTCGGCCGTGATCAGCAGATCGCGGTAGGCGCGACGGTTTTCCACATTCGATTCAACGCCGATCTGGTCAAAGCGCTTCTTGATGGTGCCGCCCGACTCGTCGATCGCCAATATGCCCTTGCCCGGCGCAACCATGGCCGCCGCAGTTGCTGCGAGTTCGCGTTCAAACATTGACTGACTCCTCCAGCCGGATATCGCTGGCTGTGAAAATTAATCGGCATTGCTCAAAGGGTCATTATTTTACCCTCAGAAAACGCCGTTTGACTATGCTGAAATCCAATTAGCGGGCCTGGCACGCGGCGGAGTCTAGCTGCGCTTGCTTACGCCCAACTTACGCGACGGCTAAAACAGGCCTATGTCCGTACCCCGGGGAATTGCGGCTACGCCCAAAGCCCCAATCCAGCACACGTCAGGCATGTCGATGCTCGCGCCGCAGGGGATTTTGGCTGCGCCGAAATCCCCAAAGCAAACCGTCACGCATGCCTATGTTCGCCGACTTTGACGATTTTCATCGTATTGGTGCCGCCGGCCTTGCCGAACGGCTCGCCGATCGTAAGTACGATGTAATCGCCCGGATTGACGGCGCCGCGCTTGAGCAATTCATCCTCCGCCATAGTCAACGCGCGTTCCGGATTGCGCGCGCCCTTGAATTTGACCGGATAGACGCCGCGGAACAGCGTCACCCGCCGGCGCGTTTCGATTACCGACGAAAGCGCGTACAACGGCACGCTCGAACTCATGCGCGACATCAACAAAGCCGTCTTGCCGCTTTGGGTCAGTGCGGCGACCGCCTTGATGTTAAGGCTGTTCGCCGTGAATATCGTGGCGCGCGCAATCGCCTCCTCGACACTCGCCGGCGCTTCGCCGCGGCGGCGGTCGGCGATGAACGCGTCTTCTTTTTCCGCCTCGAGACACACGCGCGCCATGGCCGCGACGGTCTCGACCGGAAATTTTCCGGTGGCGGTTTCCGCCGACAACATTACCGCGTCGGTGCCGTCGAGCACCGCGTTGGCGACATCCGAAACTTCCGCGCGCGTCGGAATCGGGTTGCTGATCATCGACTCCATCATCTGCGTCGCGGTGATCACCACCTTGTTGCGCTCGCGCGCCATGCGGATCATGCGTTTTTGCAGCGCGGGCACCACTGCATCGCCGACCTCGATCGCGAGGTCGCCGCGCGCAACCATGATCGAATCCGACGCATCGACGATCTCGGCCAGCGCGGGGATGGCTTCCGCGCGTTCAATCTTGGCGCAGATCATGGCCTTGCCGCCAGCCTTCAGCATCAGGTCGCGCGCCCATTGGATATCGGCCCCCGAGCGCGGGAACGACACCGCAAGAAAGTCCGCTTTCAGCTGGGCCGCGGTCTTGATGTCCTGCATGTCCTTATCGGTCAGGGCGGGCGCGGTCAGCCCGCCGCCTTTGCGGTTAATCCCCTTATTGTTGGATAGCGTGCCGCCCTGTTCCACCAGGCAGTAAATGCGCGCGCCCTTGACCGCAGTCACCGCGAGCACGATACGGCCATCGTCGAGCAGGAGCGTGTCGCCCATGGAGACGTCCCGCGGCAGGTTCTTGTAATCAAGGCCGACGCGGCTGGCGTCACCCATTTTGCACTCGGCATCGAGCACGAACTTGTCGCCCGTATTAAGAGAAATATGGTCGTGTTCGAAGCGCCCGATGCGGATTTTCGGCCCCTGCAGGTCAACCAGCACGCCGACCGAGCGTCCGGCTTTGCGTGCAAGCGAGCGCACGAGCTCGACGCGTTGCGCGTGTTCTTTGGCCGTACCGTGCGAAAAATTCATGCGCACGACGTCCAGCCCCGCCTCGATCATGCGCGCGAGCGTTTTCGTGTCGCTCGAAGCGGGACCGAGCGTGGCGACGATTTTGGTGCGCCGTGGCATAAGATCAGGATTAAGCTATCAGGATTGAGGATTGGGTAAGAGCGTAACCGGAATCGCTTCAATGCTCAATCCTCTCGCCTCAATCCTGGCCAGCACGCTGCTCGAGGATCTCCACCGCGGGCAGCTTCTTGCCTTCGAGAAACTCGAGAAATGCGCCGCCACCGGTCGACAGGTATGAAACCTTGTCGGCAATGCCGTACTTGGCAATGGCCGCAAGCGTATCGCCGCCGCCGGCAATCGAATACGCGTTCGACTCGGCGATGGCGCGTGCGATGCGCGCGGTGCCCGCGCCAAACTGATCGAATTCGAACACGCCGACAGGCCCGTTCCAGATAATGGTGCCGGCCCGCGCGATGAGCCCCGCCAGCAGCTCGGCGGTCTGCGGGCCGATGTCCAGGATCATGTCATCGGCGCCAACCTGGTCGGCCGCCACCCGATTGGCGCGCGCGCGCACCGAAAGCTCGGCGGCTACAACGACGTCCACCGGCAGCGGAACTTGAGCGCCGCGCGCTTTCATCAGATCGATAATCGCATGCGCTTCGCCGATCAGGCCCGGCTCTGCGAGCGACTTGCCGATGCCTAGGCCTGCGGCAAGCATGAATGTATTGGCGATACCGCCGCCCACGATCAGCTGGTCGATTTTTCCCGCCAGCGACTTCAGGATGGTCAGCTTGGTCGAGACCTTAGCCCCGGCAACTATTGCAATCATCGGTCGCGCCGGATCGCGCAGCGCCTTGCCGAGCGCGTCCAGTTCGGCCGCCATCAGCGGTCCGGCGCAGGCGCTGGGCGCGTATTTGGCGATGCCGTGCGTGGTCGCCTCGGCGCGGTGCGCGGTGCCGAACGCGTCATTGACGTAAACATCGCATAGCGCCGCCATTTTCTTCGCCAACGCGGCGTCGTTTTTCTTTTCCCCATTATTGAAACGGCAGTTCTCAAGCATCACCACTGCCCCGGGTTTGACGTCGACGCCATCGACCCAGTCACGCTTCAGCGCTACCGGCACGCCAAGAATTTCGCTCAACCGTTGCGCGATCGGGCCGAGCGAGTCGGCGGGATTGAATTCACCTTCGGTCGGACGTCTAAGATGTGAAGTGACCATCACCGCCGCGGCGGCTTTCATTGCGTACTGGATTGCCGGCACCGAAGCGCGGATGCGCGTGTCGTCGGTAATATTACCCGCGTCATCCTGCGGCACGTTGAGATCGGCACGGATGAACACTCGCTTGCCGGCGAGGTTCAGGTCGGTCATTTTGAGAACGGACATAGGGACCGGGGAATGGGGTTTGCCCCAGCCGACTTGCCTTCTACCATTGAGAAAAACACGCGCCCGCAGAACTCGCGACAGGCCTCAGCGCACGCGCGTTTCGTAGAAGGCCTTGGACAGCAGGTTCCTGGCTGTTATTTTTTTTTGTCGTAGAGGGTGCCTTGGGTTGTCTTCTGGATGGCGGTGCAATCCAGGCCTTCGGTAAATACGCGGGGAAAGAGAAAACCTCCGCTACAAACCATCGCTATCATTCGGAAGATACGGCCCACAACTCCCCCTGGGCCTATAGGTACCATATTTGGATTCCGAGTTTCTTCCATCGTGACCTCACGTTATTGACCACGATAACGGCCTCGTGGTTGGGCCAAGGCGAAATAATCCGCCCATGTGCTCGTGTAAGGCGAAGGGCTTCTAGATCCCCCAAAAGCTGCAATACGGAGACCTACGGTTAGATAATAGCGCGGCGTCCGTTCGAGCACAACATCACAGAGAAAGTCTGTAAAAACCGCATACTACTTACTCAATTTTTGTCTGCTGATGTTGACCCCCGCCGGTTGATTTTCCGGGTCGTTATTATGCCTGTAGAATGACCCCACCGCACCGCTGCTACGGAGCATCCCGGCTTGAGCCTCTTAATGCGTGCGCTGAAGGAAGCCTTCGGCGTCCGGTCCGCGAAAAAAACCGCCGCCCACGCCGTCGAACGCGGGCGCATCCCCGCTGTCCCCGCGCTCGCCGAATTGCCGCAGGTGGCGACGGCGTCCCGCCAAATTGTCAAACCGCTGTACGCGGCTTATTTGCGGGATGTATCCAAATCAGCGTGGGTCATATCCTTCCAATCTGCCTGCGCGTTGCACGGTCTTTGCACACTGCTTCGACCTGCCGCCATCCTCGATCTGGGCAGCGGCTTTACCTCCGCCGCTTTTCGTTTTTATGCAAAAACGGCCGCCCACCCATGCTCGGTTCATTCGGTTGACGACGATGCACAATGGCTGGAACGAACGCGCGAATTTCTCGCCGCGCAAGATCTGTCGACGGCAGACCTGATGTTGTGGCCGGCATTTTGCGAAACGTCCGGCGCCTACGATCTGATACTGCATGACCTTGGCAACATGGCCACGCGCGAGCAATCTCTGGGGGTGGCGCTCGCGCGGCGCGCAGCGAGCGGTCTGCTGGTCCTGGACGACATGCATCTCGAGCCTTACGCAACCCGCGCACGAAAATCGTGCGAAATGCAGGGATTACGCTGGTTCGATTTGCGCGATCTCACTTTGGATAATTTCGGCCGCTACGTAACCCTCGTCACACCGGCCTGACCCGCCGATCGTTGTCGCGACGCCGGACAGGCTGCGCCGCTGCACTTACTTCGCGTTCATCAATGCGACGGTCGTATCGAGCATGCGGTTGGAGAAACCCCATTCGTTGTCGTACCACGATAGCGCCTTGACCAGGGTGCCGCCGGTGACCTTAGTGAGCGTCGCATCGAAAATGCTCGAAGCCGGATTGTGATTGAAGTCGACCGATACGAGCGGGCCGGTGCTGTATTCGAGTACACCTTTGAGCTCGCCCGCGGCGGCGGCTTTCATCGCTGCGTTGACTTCATCGGCCGTGGTTGCGCGCGCGGCGGTGAAAACGAGATCCACCAGCGAGACGTTGAGGGTCGGCACGCGCACCGCAAAACCGTCGAGCTTGCCGTTTAACTCCGGCAGCACCAGGCCCACCGCGGCGGCGGCGCCGGTCTTGGTCGGAATCATCGACATCGTCGCCGAACGGGCGCGGCGCAGGTCTTCGTGATAAACGTCGGTCAGTACCTGGTCGTTGGTGTAGGAGTGGATCGTCGTCATCAATCCCTGCACAACGCCGATCTTGTCGTGCAGCACCTTGACCATCGGCGCCAGACAGTTCGTCGTGCACGACGCATTCGAGATCACCGTGTGGCTCGCCTTGAGCGTCTGGTGATTGACGCCATACACGATGGTCGCATCGACGTCCGCGCCGCCCGGTGCGGAAATGATGACTTTCTTAGCGCCGCCCTTGAGATGCGCGCCCGCTTTTTCCTTGCTCGTAAACAATCCCGTGCACTCAAGCACCACATCGACGCCAAGTTCGCCCCACGGCAGCTCGGCCGGATTGCGCTTCGCGAGGACCTTGATCTTGTCGCCGTTCACCACCATCGAGTCACCTTCGACTGTGACGGTGCCGCTGAATCTGCCGTGCGCGGTGTCATAGCGGGTCAGGTGCGCGTTGGTCTCGGCGTTGCCGAGGTCGTTGAGGGCGACGATGTGGATGTCGTGCTGCTTGCTCGACTCATAATGCGCACGCAGAATATTGCGGCCTATGCGGCCGTAGCCGTTGATTGCAACTTTGATTGTCATGCTAATTCTCCCTTTGAATCTCTTGAAAATCCGGTCGTCGTCAATTTGTGCGGTCGTGTTAAATGACCTTCTTTACGGTGTTGACGACGTTCTCGACGGTAAAACCGAAATACTTGAAAAGCTCGCCCGCCGGCGCCGATTCTCCGAAGCGGTCGATGCCAACCACCGCGGCCGACTTGGAATCCACGGCGCCGACATACTTGTGCCAGAAATCCGTAACGCCGGCTTCAATCGCCACGCGCGGCACACCCGCCGGCAGCACCGCGGCGCGATAGGCGGCATCCTGTGCGTCGAACAGCGAAGTGCACGGCATGGAAACCACGCGCACGTTGATGCCGTCTTTCTGCAGTTGTTCACGTGCTCCCATCGCCAGCGGTATTTCCGAACCGGTCGCGATAATCACCGCTTGAAGAGCGCCGCCTGTCGCGTCGGCGAGCACATAGCCGCCGCGCGCTATTGCGCTAATCTGTTCGGCGTTGCGCTTTTGAAAAGCCACGTTCTGGCGCGACAGAATAAAACACGTCGGCCCGTCCTTGCGCTGCAGCGCCGCGCCCCACGCAACCGCCGTCTCAACGGCGTCGCACGGCCGCCACACGGCCATATTCGGAATCAGACGCAGGCTCGCTGTCTGCTCGACGGCCTGGTGCGTCGGGCCGTCCTCGCCGAGTCCGATCGAATCGTGCGTAAATACGAAAATATTACGCAACTTCATCAGCGCGGCCATGCGCAACGCGTTGCGCGAATAGTCGGAAAAAGTCAGAAACGTCCCGGTTTCCGGAATTAAGCCGCCGTGCAGCGCCATGCCGTTGGTGATTGCCGCCATCGCGAACTCGCGCACACCGAAGTTCACGATGTTGCCGCTTTGGTCGGGCGTGACGACTTTGCTTCCCGGCCAGTTCGTGAAAACGCTGCCCATCAGATCGGCCGAGCCGCCGATCAACTCAGGCAGTAGGGGTGCAAGTTCTGTAAGCGTAAACTGCGAGGCCTTGCGCGTGGCGACGGTCTCGCCTTTGGCGTTCGCCGCTGCGACCGCCGCCGTCATTGCTGCTGCAAAATTCGCCGGCAATTCGCCGGCCATGCGGCGCCTGAACTCAGCCGCGAGTTCCGGATGAGCAACCGCATAAGCGGCAAAGCGCGCGTCCCACTCGGTTTGCGCGGAGGCGCCTTTGGCGCGCTGATCCCATTGCGCATAAATCGCCTGCGGGATCTCGAACGGCGGATGGTCCCAGCCGATGTTGGCGCGTGTCGCCGCCACTTCGTCGGCGCCGAGCGCCTCACCGTGCGCCTTGGCGGTACCGGCGCGTTTGGGCGCCCCTTTGCCGATCACGGTCTTGCAACAGATCAGGCTCGGACGATCGCCGACGGCCTGCGCCGATTTCAACGCCGCCTCGATCGTCGCCGCGTCGTGGCCGTCGACCTGCGGTATCACGTGCCAGCCGTAGGCCTCGAAGCGCTTGGGCGTATCGTCGGTAAACCAGCCGTGTACCGGGCCGTCGATGGAAATGCCGTTGTCGTCGTAAAACGCGATCAGCTTGCCTAAGCCCAGTGTGCCGGCGAGCGAACAGGCCTCGTGCGAAATACCTTCCATCAGGCAACCATCGCCGAGAAACGCGTACGTGTAATGGTTGACGACCGTATGCGCGGGACGGTTGAATTCGGCCGCCAGCAGTTTTTCCGCGAGCGCCATGCCCACCGCGTTGCCGATGCCCTGGCCAAGGGGGCCGGTGGTGGTCTCGACCCCGGGCGTCAGGCCATACTCCGGATGACCCGGCGTTTTCGAATGCAACTGGCGGAAGCGCCGGATTTCGTCCACCGGCAGATCGTAGCCGGTGAGGTGCAACAGCGCGTAGAGCAACATCGAGCCGTGGCCGTTCGAGAGCACAAAACGATCGCGGTCTGCCCAGCGCGGATCGGCCGGATTATGCTTAAGGTGGCGGCGCCATAACACCTCGGCAATTTCCGCCATGCCCATGGGCATGCCGGGATGTCCGGAATTGGCCTGTTGCACGGCGTCCATCGCGAGCGCGCGGATCGCGTTGGTCAATTCGAGGCGGGAGCCCATTCGAGTGTTCCTTGCGGACGGCGGATGACTTGCGGGAGACGCGATTATCTTAGAAACCGGCGGCTTTGGCTACGTGACGCCGGGACAATCGGCGCCGCGCGCTACTCTTCGCCGCGCCGCGCGAGCTTGATGCCGAGTTGCTTCAACTTGCGGTAAAGGTGCGTGCGTTCGAGCCCGACGCTGTCGGCGACGCGGCTCATGTTGCCGCCTTCCTTCGCGATGTGATGTTCGAAATAAACACGCTCGAATGCATCGCGGGCTTCGCGCAACGGCAGGTCGAGCGGCAGGCCGGCCGGCGCTGCCGCCGCCGGTGCGCCAAACGACGGCACCGCCTGGTTCACGTCGTTGACGCCGATCTCCTCGCTCGATGCCGTGAGTGCTAGCGTGCGCACGACGCTTTCCAGCTGATTCAGATTGCCCGGCCAGTCGTAATTGCGCAGCGCATTGAGTGCGGCGGTGCTGAAATGCCGCGGCGCGACCTCCTTCGCCTCGATGCTGCGCAGCAGGAACAAATTGGCGAGGTCCGGAATATCCTCCCGGTGCTGGCGCAAACTCGGCACGGTGACGCAGACCGCCGAGATCACGCCGTGCAGCTTGGAGTCGAATCCGCCTTGCGCGACCAGTTCGGGCAACGAGCGCGAAGTCGCGCAGATCAGCCGGGTATTGAATTTCTCGAGCTTGCCGGCGATCAGCAGCAACCCTTTTTGCTCCGTCCGGTTAAGGTCGCCAACCTCCGGCACGAACAAAGTCCCCTCGCGTGCCTGATGCAACAAGTCAAGCGGCGCCTCCGCCAGCACCGCCAGATTGTCCGGCTCGACCCATGGCGCATTCAATTTTCCGGGGAGCGGGTTCGGCTGATGCACGAATCTCGCGCACAACTCCGCGCCGCTGCCCGGCTCGGCGATCATAAGCAGCGGCGACTTCAAGTTGCCGAGGCGTTCGAGGCGCTGCTTCAATTCGCTCACCACGGGCGCGCGGCCCAGTGTCGCGAGCATCAGGGTCGGCTTTACCTGCTGCTCGCCGCGCTTCAACGCGCGGCCGACGGTGGCCAACAGTTTTTGCAGCGCGATCGGTTTTTCGAGGAAATCATAGGCGCCGATACGCGTCGCCTCGACCGCCGTGTCGATGGTGCCATGGCCTGACATCATGACCACCGGCATGGTCAGCAGGCCCGAGCTCGCCCACTCTTTCAAGAGCGTAATGCCGTCGGTGTCCGGCATCCAGATATCGAGCAATACCAGGTCGGGACGGCCCTGCGCGCGCTGCGCGCGCGCCTGGCCCGCATTTTCCGCAAGGCGCACCTGATAGCCTTCGTCGCGCAGAATCTCCGACAGGAGTTCGCGTATCCCGACTTCGTCATCGACCACTAGTATCTGCTGCATAACCCCGCTTCCAGTTTAAGCGCGCGCAACGGCTTTAACCGCGGCGGTTTGATTTACCGCGGCCGGAAATTTAAGCGTAACCCGCGCGCCATGGGGCGCGGTGTTCGCAATTTCCACGCTGCCGCCGTGTTCTTCAATAATTTTCTTTACAATCACAAGACCGAGGCCGGTGCCCTTCGGCTTGGTCGTGACATACGGCTCGAACGCGCGCTGCATGAGCTGCTCGGGAAAACCGCTGCCGTTGTCGGATATCGACACCCACGTCCCGCCCGCCCGCGCTTCGGAGCGCACTACTATACGCGGGTTCGCGGCTTCGGCGAGCGCGTCTTCCGCATTCTGCAGCAGATTATGGATGACTTGCCGCAGCTGGGCTGGATCGCCGACGATGCGCGGCAACTCCGGCGCGAGTTCGACGTGCAGCCGCCCGGCGAGCGATTCGTAAAGCGTCAAGACGTCGCGCAACAACGCGTTGATATCGACATCCTGGCGCGTCGGTTCGGGCATACGCGCATATTGGCGAAATGCGTCGACCATGTTCTTCAGGGCGCTTACCTGATTGACGATGGTTTGCGTCGAACGCTTCAACATGTCCGCTTCCACGGGGCCCAGCTTATCCGCAAGCTTGTGCTGCAGACGTTCGGCCGAAAGTTGAATGGGCGTCAGGGGATTCTTGATCTCGTGCGCCAGACGCCGTGCGACTTCGGTCCATGCCGCATCGCGCTGCGCCTGCAAAACGTGGGTGATATCGTCAAACACGACGACATAACCGGTTCCGCTGCCGACGGGCAGGCGGGTGCCGCGCAGCAACAGCATTTGGTTGCCGCCCTTTCCGGCGCGCTCGATTTGCTTCGCCCATTCGTTCCCGCCGCCGGCGCGAAACGCGGCGGCGACGGCGGCGGCGAGTTCCGCGAGCGCCGGCATGCGCTCGTGCCAGCGCGCGAGTTCGAGCCCGGCAAGCTGTGCAAAATCGACGTCGAAGATGGTTGAAGCGCTGGGATTGAAAGAACGCAGCCGCAGCGATTCGTCGAACGCGAGCACACCCGCCGAGAGATTGGCAAGTATGCTTTGCACATAGGTGTGCGCGTCGGCGAGCTGCGCCTGATTGCGCTCGGCTGTCGCGCGCGCGTCCGCAAGTTGCTGGCGCATGGTATTGAACGACTGCGTCAACACCCCGAGCTCGTCACCGCTCGCCACGGTTTCGCGCTGGCTGAAGTCCCCCTGCGCCACCGCGCGCGTGCCTTCGACCAGAAAACTCAGCGGCGCCGACAGCCGCTCGCTCAATACGAACGCCAGCGACAACGCCGTGAGCAGCGCCAGCAGCAGGGTCAGAGTCAGCGTTATTCCGTACAGGCGTTTCAATCCCTGTCGCGCCAGCAATAGTTCCTGGTATTCGCGCTGGCCCGCTTGCACGATTTCGGCGTCGAGCGCGAGCTGTTGCGGCACGCGCTGTAAGAGTTGCAGCACGCGCATCTCGTCCGCCAGGCTGGTGGTATTTACCGGTATCAGCACGCGCAGGTAAAGTCCCTTGTCGGGGATAGCCTCGACGGCGCTATAAACTTGCTGCTGGCGCAACTGGCGCAATATAGCGGGGCCCGGCAAATCAGGCATCAGCCCGGTGCGTTCGCTGCCGGAGTAAACGATGATTTTTCCGCGCTGCGTAAAAAGCGTCGCCTCCTGCGCGCCGGCCTGCTCGCGCAGCGTGTTCAACGCGGCGATATGCTCGGCGATCGGCCGCACCGCGAGCGAGGCCGCCATCGAGTCAGCTTTCTTGATCAGGTCCTTAAGCAGATTGTCGAGTGTCGTGCGACCGAGATTGAGCCCGCCTTCCAGCGCTTTTTCGACACGCACGTCAAACCACGATTCGATACTGCGCGCGACGAATTGTACGGACACGCCGTAGACCAGCGCGCCCGGCAACACCGCAACCAGCGCAAACAACAATACCAGCCGCAGTGTGAGCTTGGCACCGAATACCCCGGCCTTGAGTTTCTGCCGTAACGCATACAGCTGATAACCGAGCAGCAGCGTGAGACATACTGCAAGGCCGCCGTTCAATGCCAGCAACAACGGATAGTGCTGGGCAAACAACGCCGTGTTGGCACTCGCGGTCGCGAGCAGATAGAGCGTCACGGCGCCAACCACGGCGCACACAATCAGCAGATACTTGACCGCGCCGCTGGTAAGCGCCGGAAGAATGCCAGACATACCGAGCATCATGGCGTCACGTTCCAGCGATGCCACTCGGAACCGAAATTCCAGTCGCGTGACGCCAGCGCGTTGAGTTGAAACGGTTTGGGCAACTGTGACACGTCGAGCCGCATGCGCACGGCCGCGCTGTATGTCACACCCTTTCTGAGCGTGTCGAGCTCGAGCACCTGGCGTCGGCGCACCCGCGACAGAAAATCAAGCGCCTCCGATATCGATCCGAAATTCTGAAATAAAGAACCTACGCCGAGACGATACTGTCTGGTCAGCGCGTTATACGACAAACGGTACTGCTGTTGCGTGTTTACGACCTTCTCGTTCAACCAGTACCAGCGCGGCCGGATGACTTCGAATTCCAGCAGAAAATACAGCGGAACGCCCTTGTTAAGCGCGTCCTCGAGCGTCGGATTGAGCGCAATCTCGAAGTCGGCTTCGAGAAAGTAGCCTTCCTCGCCGGCAACCAGCGCCGCGTTGCGCACGTCGATGCCTTCCGCGTGCGCGACTGCGGAAACCACGAGCAAAAGCGCGCACCCGGCCAGCGCGAACAGGCGGCTATATTTTTTTAAGCAGCGCGTAAAAAAAACCGTCATGCTCGCAATCCGGCAGCAACTGGCCTTCCGGTAACCCGTCCAACGTTTTCACTCCGCATAACGGCAGCAGATCGGCATCGGCGTGCCGCGCCAGAAAATCGGCGATCTGCAGTGAGTTCTCTTCGTGGAAAATAGAACACGTTGTATACAGCAATTTACCACCACTGGCCAGCAATCGCCAAAGACCGTCGAGCATGCGCTTTTGCTGCGTCGCGAACTGCGCAACGTCGCTCGCGCGCCGCAACCATTTGATGTCCGGATGCCGGCGCACGATGCCTGAAGCGCTGCACGGTACATCGGCAAGTATGCGCTCAAACGACCGCCCATCCCACCACGCGGCAATGTCGTTTGCGTCGGCGACCAGCAACCCGGCGTTCAACCCGAGCCGCTGCAGATTCTGGCGTACGCGTTCGAGCCGTGCGGCATCACTGTCGAGCGCCGTCAGATCGACGTCGGCTAGTTCCAACAGGTGCGTGGTTTTACCGCCCGGCGCGGCGCACGCATCCAGCACGCGCATGCCCGGCTGCGCATCGAGCAGCGGCGCCGCTGTTTGCGCGGCCGCGTCCTGCACCGACACCAGTCCGTCCGCAAATCCCGGCAAGCGCTCGACCGGCAACGCGCGCGCGACTGTAACTCCGTTCGCGCCGACTGCGGTTGCGGCGATATCGTGTTGCGCGAGCATTATCACGTAATCGTCACGCGCCATGCGCCGCCGGTTGACGCGCAGCGTCAGCGGCGGGCGCAGATTACCCGCTTCGAGTGCGGCGGCAAAATGGCGGGGATACTGATTACGCAGTTGGTCGATCCACCACTGCGGATAGGCATATCGTCCCGTCTCGGTGCGCGCCGCCGCGGCGAGCAATACTTCGCGCCGGCGCAGGAAGTTGCGCAGTACGGCATTGATCAGTCCGGCCGCCTGCGGCTGCCCGAGGTTCGCCGCGCAGCGCACCGCGTGGTCGACAATGGCGTACGGTGCGGCGCGCGTGTACTGCAACTGGTACAACCCGATCAACAACAGCCAGCGCAACATGGCGTCACGCAGCGGCTTGGTAAGTAGCTGGTTAAGGACCGCGTCGAGTTGGAGGCCGAAACGAAGCGTACCATAACTTAAATCGGTGATCGCCGAGCGCTGCTGCGCTGTGAGTTGCGGGTGCCGCGGCCACAGTGCCGCGAGCTCGGCATTGAGATTGCGCCCAGCAGCAACTGCGGCGACCGTTGCGCAGGCGAGCCGCTGGATGTCGAGCACAGTCGGTCGCTCGATTCAGGTCAGTGCGCCATTACGCCGCGCAACTCGCGCGCGGTGAGCATCTTCAACACCATTTTGTCGGAGAACCAGTTACCGGGCATGGCCGTTCCTTGTCGGTTAATAATATGCCGCGCGATTAAAATATGCGCGGCGGGCAAAAATTCAAGCCCCAAGGCGGGCGCCCGGGACGAGCGCCGAGCCGGCGAGAAACGCCGCAGCCGCGAGCCGTTTTGCGCCCGCTCTCTGTAATTCGGTGATCTGCACCGCACCGCTACCCGCGGCGACCACGATGCCGTGCGCATCCGCTCGCGCAATCGTACCCGGCGCATGGCCGGCCAGCGCCACCGGCTCCGCACGCCAAAGCTTGAGAGTAACACCGTCCCAGCTCGTCGCGGCGCCGGGCGCCGGGTTGAAAGCGCGAATCTGGCGGCAAATGTCGCTTGCGCTGCGCGACCAGTCGATCGCCGCTTCGCGCTTGGAAATCTTTTGGGCATAGGATGCGGCAGCCGGGTCCTGCGCGCGCGGCGCCGGAAGCTGGCGCAACGCACTTATTATGCAGCGCGCGCCCAGTTGTGCGAGTTTGTCGTGTAGTGTTTGCGCGGTGTCATCATCGCTGATTGCGATTCGTTCCTGCAGCAGCATCGCGCCGGTGTCGAGACCCGTATCCATTTGCATGATAGTAATACCGGTCTCGCGGTCGCCGGCAAGCAATGCCCGCTGAACCGGTGCCGCGCCGCGCCAGCGCGGCAGCAAAGATGCGTGGATATTAAGACAACCGCGGGGCGGTATTGCAAGTAGCGCCGCCGGCAGTATCAAGCCATAAGCGGCAACCACCATGAACTCGGCGCTGATTGAACGCAAGCGGGCTTGAATCTCCGCTTCGCGCAGGCTTGCCGGCTGCGCCAACGGCAAATGCCGGGTTAGCGCCAGCGTTTTGACCGCGCTTGGAAGCGTGCGCATGCCACGGCCAGCCGGGCGGTCCGGTTGGGTCAGCACCAGCGCAATATCGAAGCCGGCCGTCACTAAAGCGTCGAGTGCGATCGCCGCAAATTGCGGCGTGCCGGCAAAAATCAGTTTCATGATGCGACGCAGATTCCGAACGTTGCCGCGCCGGTTAGCCGTGCGATAGGTACGGCGCAGATGATTACATCACCTGCCGTTGCTGTTTTTTTAGTCTGGCGCGTATGCGTTGTTGTTTGAGCCGCGACAGATAATCGACAAATACCTTGCCCTCGAGATGATCTATTTCATGCTGGATGCACACCGCAAGCAATCCGTCGGCGTCGAGCGCGAAGCTTAGCCCCCGCGCGTCGAGCGCGCGCACCGTGATGCGCTCTGCCCGGGCCACTTTCTCGAAAATGCCGGGCACCGACAGGCAACCTTCTTCGCATACCGCCGCGCCGCTTTTGGCGACGATTTCCGGGTTGATAAATACCTGCAGCTGGTCGTGTGTTTCCGAAATATCAATAATGATTACACGCCGATGATCGTCGACCTGGGTCGCGGCCAGGCCGACCCCGGGCGCCGCATACATACTATCCGCCATGTTTTTGATTAATCTACGAATTTCGTCATTTACCACACGGATCGGCGCGGCCACGGTATAAAGCCTGGAATCCGGGTATTGGAGGATGGGCAACAGGGCCATAAGTCTTGCTAATTTAATTAATTAGGGGCACAATTTAATCTAATATGTGACATTCTCGGCCGGTTTGGGATGTAACGCCAGACCGAGCTCGGCAACCAACACGGGGGCGCGATGAACAAGTTAATTATATCGCTGATTATATTATGTAGTTGGGTCGCGGCGGCACCCGCCGCCACCATGGCCGACCTCGCCGTTGGCGCGCCCGACCGCTACGTCGTCGTCCAGGGTGACACTCTGTGGGCCATAGCGAAGCGTTTCCTTAATGATCCGTGGAAGTGGAACGATCTGTGGAAAGCCAACCAGGAACAGATTCGCAATCCGCACCGGATTTATCCCGGTGACGTGCTTGTGCTCGACAGGTCTGCCGAGGACATGCGACTCAAGCTGTTGCGCGCTGAAACGGTCAAGCTTTCACCGCAAGTACGCGCGGTGCCGATCGCGCCGGAGGCGGTGCCAACCATACCCACCGCGGATATAGAACCTTTTCTCACCAAACCACTGGTGATTGCGCAAAATCAGCTCGCCAACGCACCGCGCATCGTGCGTACCCAGGAAAGCCGGGTGGCCGTAGGCGCTGGTGACATCGCATACGCCCAAGGACTCACCAAGGAACAGGGCAGTTATTGGCAAATATTCAGACCCGGCTCCCCGCTGATAGATCCGGTCAACAACGAAACCCTGGGCTACGAAGCGGTCTACCTCGGCGAAGCCAAAGTTAACAAGCTTGGCAATATAAGCACGATACAAATACTCACTGCCCCGCAGGAAATTTATGCCGGCGACTACCTGCAACCTTCGCCGCGCGAAATAAAGTTTGACGGTTACGGTCCGCGCGCGCCCGGCAAGAAAATTGATGCGCGCATTATTGCGCTCTACAACCAGCTCTACGAAACCGGGCCAAGCGCGGTGATTACTATCAATAAAGGCGCGCGCGACGGGCTTGAGGCCGGACATGTGCTTGCGATATATCGCAATCTCAATGCCCCAACCTTCACGCTGCGTGAAAGTTCGCTGTGGGGCCGCACAGGCTTTATCTACAGCGATAAAAATCCGAACACCGGTTACGAAAACGAACCCATGGGCAATCGCAACTCTCCGGTCTATGGCCGCATCGGTCCGATGGGTTCGCAATTCAAGAATGACAAGTCAAACATTCCCGTCGTAGCGCTGCCCGAGGAACGTTACGGACTGATGTTGGTATTCCGCGTATTCGATCATGCATCCTATGCGCTGGTCATGAACGCGACCCGACCGGTTAACGTCCTCGACATCGCCACCAATCCTTAAGCCGCCCGTAGTCCAAGGCGCGGCTTTTACCGTGGGTCGCCGTTCGGCGGCACACCAGCGGTTTACTCTGCGTGCCAACCACAGATAATAATGAAACAGCGTGCTGGCTGCGTTTAGTCCTGATCCCCGGGCTGGGCAACGTCGCTCTGCGCAAGCTGCTCACCGCGTTGGGATCACCCGAACGGGTGCTTGCCGCGCGGCACGCCGAACTCCGCAACTTCGTTGCCGCTGATATAGCGTCGCTTATTTCCAGCGGCGGCAACGCGGCGGCCGCGCAGCAAGCGATCGCCTGGCTCAGCGAACCGGCGAACCACGTGGTAACGCTCGGCGACGCGGACTATCCACAATCACTGTTGCAGACGGCGGATCCTCCGCCATTACTCTATGTCAAGGGACGGCTGGACCTGTTGAACCGGCCGGCGCTCGCAGTCGTCGGCAGTCGTAACGCGACCACGCAGGGCACCAGTAACGCGACAGACTTCGCGCGCGCATTGAGCGACGCCGGAATCACGATTGTCAGCGGGCTTGCCCTCGGCATCGACGCCGCGGCCCACCGCGGGGGGCTCGCGGGCCGCGGCAGCAGTCTGGCGATTGTCGGCACCGGGCTTGACGTGGTTTATCCCGCGCGCAACAAGGCGCTGGCCCACGAGCTTGCCGAACGCGGTGCGCTCATCTCGGAGTATGCGCTCGGCACCCCGCCGCTCGGCAGCAATTTCCCGCGCCGCAACCGACTGATCAGCGGCGTGAGCCTGGGTTGCCTGGTGGTCGAGGCTGCATTGCAAAGCGGCTCACTGATCACCGCGCGTTTTGCCAATGAACAGGGGCGCGAGGTGTTCGCCTTGCCGGGATCAATTCACTCGCCGCTTGCCAAGGGCTGTCACGCGCTGATCAAGCAAGGTGCAAAGCTGGTTGACGCCGCCAACGATATTCTCGATGAACTTCATCTTCCCGCCGTTCGATCCGTATCGCCAGCGCCGCCCGTCCTCGACCCGGATGAGACGCGTTTATTGGACGCGCTTGGCTATGCGCCGTGCGGGCTGGATATGCTCTGCATACGCACCGGCCTTGGCGCAAACATGGTTTCGGCGACGCTCCTGAAACTGGAACTCCTGGAACTGGTCGAAAATCTCCCGGGCGGGCAGTATCAGCGCACGCGCTGAGCGTGCGTTGCGCGACCGGGTCGCATCATAATTCACGCTTCGCCCTCATCGCGCGCTTGCGTAGTCGGATTTTTGTTCTTATCATCGTGCGCTCGTTTGCTCGCAGCCGCGCGCCGTGACTTTTAGCACAGACAACTAATGGCCAAGAAAACAACCACCAAGAAGAAGTCCGCGGTTAAAAGCGTCGTCGCCCCGCATGGCAAAAAGCTCATCATCGCGGAAAAGCCTTCCGTCGCGAACGACATCGCGCGCGTGTTGGGCGGTTTCACGCGACACGGCGACTATTTCGAAAGCGACGATTACGTGCTGTCATCGGCGGTCGGCCATTTGCTGACCATCGTTCCCCCCGAAGGCGTCGAAGTCAAGCGCGGCAAATGGTCATTGACTCATCTGCCGGTAATTCCACCGCACTTCGATTTGCAGCCCATCGAAAGATCGGAGGAGCGCCTCAAGCTCTTGACTCGTCTGATCAAACTCAAAAACGTTACCGCGCTGCTCAACGCGTGCGACGCCGGCCGCGAGGGCGAACTGATTTTCCGTTACATCGTGAACCATGCCAAAACCACCAAGCCCATTGAGCGTTTGTGGCTGCAATCGATGACGCCGGCGTCGATTCGCGAGGGCTTCGCGCAGTTACGCAGCGACAAGGAGATGCAGCCGCTGGCGGACGCGGCCATCTGCCGCTCCGAGGCTGACTGGCTGGTCGGCATCAACGGCACGCGCGCGATGACTGCCTTTAACTCGAAATCGGGCGGATTCCACCTGACGACCGTGGGGCGTGTACAGACGCCGACACTCGCGATCCTCGTTGAACGCGAGGAGAAGATCAAGAAGTTTGTCTCGCGCGACTACTTCGAGGTTCATGCGACGTTCGCCGCCAAGGCGGGTGACTATGGCGGTCGCTGGTTCGATGAGAACTTCAGCAAAGTCAAAAAATCCGAAGACGGCGATGTCAGGGCCGAGCGCCTGTGGGAACGCGCGCGCGCTGACGCGATTCGCGCCAAATGCGCGGGCAAGACCGGTGTGGTTGAAGAGGAAAGCAAACCCTCGAGCCAGCTCTCGCCGCTGTTGTTCGACCTCACCAGCCTGCAACGCGACGGCAATGCGCGCTTCGGCTTCTCGGCGAAAACCACGCTGTCCATTGCGCAGGCACTGTACGAAAAGCACAAAGTGCTGACCTATCCGCGCACCGATTCGCGCGCACTGCCTGAGGATTACCTGACTACCGTCGCTGCCGCAATGCAGGCGCTCGACAAACCCTATCAACCGTTTGTCAAACAGATCATCGCCAACAAATGGGTGCGTCCGAACAAGCGCATTTTCAACAACGCCAGGATTTCTGACCACTTCGCGATCATTCCTACCTCACTTGCGCCCAAACATCTGAGCGAAGCCGAAGCGAAGATCTATGATCTCGTCACCAAACGGTTTCTGGCGGTGTTTTTCCCGGCCGCTGAGTTCCAGATTACCACCCGCATCACGCGCGTAGAGGACGAACCGTTCAAGAGCGAAGGCAAGATCATGGTAAACGCGGGCTGGCTCGAGATCTACGGCAAGGAAGCCGAGACCGACGACACACCCGCTTTGGTGCCGGTCGCCGCCAGGGAATCTCCGCGCGCAGCCACGGTTGTGGTCGTCCCGCTGCAAACCAAACCGCCGGCGCGCTACTCCGAAGCAACCCTGCTGTCGGCGATGGAGGGCGCGGGCAAGCTGGTTGAGGACGAAGAGTTGCGCGACGCGATGCGCGCCAAGGGTCTCGGTACGCCCGCCACGCGCGCGACGATCATCGAGGGACTGATCTATGAACGATATGTGCACCGCAACGGCCGCGAGCTACAGGCCACCGCCAAGGCGTTTTCGCTGATCACGTTGCTGCGCGGCCTGCAAATCGACGAACTGTGCTCGCCCGAGCTGACCGGCGAGTGGGAGTTTAAGCTCGCGCAGATTGAGCACAGCAAGCTTTCGCGCACGAAGTTCATGCACGAGATCGCCAGCATGGTTCGCCGCCTGGTCAAGCACACCAAGGAGCACGAAAGCGACACCGTGCCGGGCGACTTCTCGACGTTGTCCACCCCGTGCCCGAAATGCGGCGGGGTGGTCAAGGAAAATTACAAGAAATTCCAATGCCAGAAGTGCGACTTCGCGCTGTGGAAAATACTCGCCGGCCGCCAGCTCGAGCCGGCGGAAGTCGAGGCGTTGATAATCAAAGGCAGCATAGGACCGCTGCAGGGTTTCCGCAGCCGCATGGGCAAGCCGTTTATTGCGATAATCAAACTGAGCGCTGAATTCAAGACCGAATTCGACTTCGGTCAGAACGGCAATGACGCCGACGCCGAACCGATCGATTTTTCCGGCCAGCAGGCGCTGGGCGCTTGTCCCAAATGCGGCGGCCGCGTATTCAGCCACGGTGTGGCCTATATCTGCGAGAAAGCGACCGGCCCCAACCGCAGTTGTGATTTTCGCTCGGGCAAAATCATCCTGCAGCGCCCGATCGAGACGGAGCAGATGCAAAAGCTGCTCACCACCGGCAAGACCGATCTCCTGCACCGCTTCATTTCGAAGAAAGGCCGCCCATTCTCGGCTTTTCTGGCGCGCGGAGAGGGCGGAAAAGTGACTTTCGAGTTTGCGCCGCGCGAGCCTAAGAGCGTAAAACCGAAAACGGCAGCAAAAAAAGCACGCAAAGGCAAAGTCGTCGCAAGCTGAATCGTCGCTCCCTCAGTCGATTTGTGCGCCCGCCTGCTTGATAGCCCGGGCCCATTTCGCCAGTTCGACTTTGACGAACGCCGCGAATTGCTCGGGCGTATTGCCCACGGGCTCGGCGCCTTCGCCCGCTAGTCGCTCGCGCATTTCGGGGTTGGCCAGCGCTTTGAGCGTCGCTGCGTTCAGCTTCTGCACCACGCCCTTCGGTGTCCCGGCAGGCGCCATCAAGCCCGCCCACGAACTTACGTCAAACCCGGGCAACCCCGATTCAGCTATCGTCGGCACCGCCGGTACCGCCGGGGAGCGCTTTGCGGTGGTTACTGCCAGCCCCTTGAGTTTGCCGGACTTGATGTGTGGCATCGCCCCTGGCAAGGTCGCAAACGTGATTTGTACTTCGCCCGACAGCACTGCCAGCGTCGATGGCGCGCCGCCCTTGTATGGGACATGCACCAAGTCGACCCCCGCCATACCCTTGAAAATTTCGCCGCTCAGATGGCCGGGCGAGCCGTTACCTGAAGACCCGAAACGCACTGCGCCAGGCTGGGCTTTCGCGAGCGCGATCAGATCCTTAACGTTTTTTACCGGCACGCCGGGGTTGACCGCCAGAATCAGCGGATAAGATGCAATCAAGGTCACCGGCGCATAGTCCTTGACCGGGTCATAGGGTACCTTTTTGTAGAGCCCAGGGTTGATGCCATGGCTGCTGACGGTTGCCATCAGCAGCGTGTAGCCGTCGGGATTGCCTTTGGCCACCAGCTCCGACGCGAGGTTGCCGGCAGCGCCCGCCCGGTTGTCTATCACCACTTGCTGGCCCAGCGCCTCCGCCAATCTGAGTCCGACCTGACGCGACAGGATGTCAGTACTGCCGCCGGGCGGAAAACCGACCAGCAAGCGGATCGGTTTACTCGGATAGCTGTCCGCGACCTGCGCCCCGACTTGCGCCGCCGCGAACAAGCCGGCTAACGTGGCCAATATCATTGACAATTTTTGCATGAAGCCTCTCCATGATGGTCGGCGTGGTTGCGCGTCGCGCAGGCGTCTGTCCGCAGAATAATGCTCCTGTGTTGCGCCGCTCCTGCAACTGAAGGCGGCGGCCGCGGATTTATTATGTGAGGGCTAAACGTCGAGGTTGCGCACGCCGAGCGCGTTGGTCTCGATAAATGCGCGGCGCGGCTCGACCAGATCTCCCATCAGCGTTGTAAATATCTCGTCGGCGGAGATCGCGTCTTCGATTTGCGCGCGCAACAACCGTCTGACCTTCGGATCCATGGTGGTTTCCCACAGCTGCGACGGGTTCATTTCACCCAAGCCCTTGTAGCGCTGAACGCCCAGGCTTTTCCTGACCTCGTCGAGCAGCCAGTTAAGAGCGCCCTTGACGTCATTGACTAGTTGCTTGTGCTCGCCCCGTTTCACGTATGCGCCTTCACCGAGCAACCCGTGCAGCACATTGGCGGTGGCCTTGATCTGCTCATAATCCCCGCTATGGATAAAAGCCTCGTCGAGCGCAGTTTGGTGCAAATTGCCGTGTTGTGTGCGTTTGATTACGAGCAGGTAGGACTCGCTTTTCTCGTCATATCTGGGCTCGATTGTCATGTCTTCGGTGCTGAGCGCCGCTGTCAACCGCTTGGCGCTTTGCGCCGCGCTTTTTTCGTCGGCGAGGTCGAGCTGCGGGTTTACCAGCAACGACTGCAATACTGCCGGATCAATCAGCCGGCTCATGCGGTCTATCACCGCTTCGGCCAGGAAATATTGTTTCGCGACCTGCTCGAGCGTTTGTTTGCTCAGCGGCGCTGCATCAGCGCCCGGGAACAGCTCCGCATCATCCAGGGCGAGTTTGAGCAGGTGTTCCTTGAGTTCGTGCTCGTCCTTGATATAGCGCTCGCTCTTGCCGTGCTTGACTTTGTACAGCGGCGGCTGCGCGATATAAATATGGCCGCGCTCGAACAATTCCGGCATCTGGCGGTAAAAGAAAGTCAGCAACAACGTCCTGATATGTGAGCCGTCAACGTCCGCATCGGTCATGATGATGATGCGGTGATAACGCAGTTTGTCGGCATTATATTCGTCCTTGCCGAAGCCGCATCCCAGCACGTTTATTAACGTCGTGATTTCCTGCGACGAGAGCAATTTGTCAAAGCGCGCCTTTTCCACATTCAGAATTTTGCCTTTGAGGGGCAAAATCGCCTGGAACTTGCGATCCCGGCCTTGTTTGGCGGAGCCTCCCGCCGAATCACCCTCGACGATATAAAGTTCGCATTGTGCGGGATCCTTTTCCTGACAATCCGCCAGTTTGCCCGGCAGGCCCAGAGAATCGAGAACCCCTTTGCGCCGCGTCATCTCGCGCGCCTTGCGCGCCGCTTCGCGCGCGCGCGCTGCCTCGATGATTTTCGACGTAATCATTTTGGCTTCGTTGGGATTTTCGAGCAGGAACTCATTCAGCTTAGCCGAGATGATTTCCTGAACCACCGGCTGCACCTCGCTCGATACCAGCTTGTCCTTGGTTTGCGACGAAAATTTTGGTTCCGGAACTTTTACCGACAGCACGCACGTCAGGCCTTCACGCATATCGTCGCCGGAAGTTTCGACCTTGGCCCGTTTGGCCAATTCGTTCTGCTCGATAAAACCGTTCAACGTGCGCGTCATCGCGGCACGTAACGCGGTCAGGTGGGTACCACCGTCGCGTTGGGGTATGTTGTTGGTAAAACACTGGACCGATTCGGCGTAAGAGTCGTTCCACTGCATCGCCACTTCAACCGTAATGCCTTCCTTCGAGCCCTCGGCGTAAAATATTTTCTGATGCAGCGGCGTTTTGCTGCGATTCATGTACTCGACAAAGCCCTTTATGCCGCCGGTAAAGGAAAAATTCTCCTGTTTCCCCGATCTCTGATCGATCAGTGAAATCTTTACGCCGTTGTTAAGAAATGACAGTTCGCGCAGCCGTTTCGCGAGAATATCGTGGTGATATTCGATGTGATTGAAAGTCGCCTTGCTCGCAAAAAAATGCACCTCGGTGCCGCGTTTTTCCGTTTTGCCGGTTTCCTTCAAAGGTGCGACAGGCACGCCGTCGCGAAACTCTATTTGGTAGGTTTTCCCGTCACGCCGGATCGTCAGTCGCAGCCATTCTGACAACGCGTTTACCACCGAAACGCCGACGCCATGCAGACCGCCGGATATTTTGTAGGAGTTATTGTCGAATTTCCCCCCTGCGTGCAACTCGGTCATGACGATTTCCGCGGCGGAGCGACGTTGCTCATCATCGGTCTTTATCTCGGTCGGTATGCCGCGGCCGTTGTCCTGCACGCTGACTGAATTGTCGGGGTGTATCGTTATTGTGATGGCATTGCAGTGTCCGGCCAACGCCTCGTCGATTGCGTTGTCAACGACCTCGAAAACCATGTGGTGCAAACCGGTCCCATCGCTGGTATCCCCGATATACATTCCAGGGCGTTTGCGTACCGCTTCAAGGCCTTTGAGGACTTTTATGCTGTCAGCATCGTAATCGTCACCGTTGGTTGGCTGTTTATTGTCGGTCATGGCAGTCGCTTATAAAACATGCTATTCAAACTCTTTAAATCCGCATTGGCATTACGACGTACCTGAAATCGGTGTCTTCGCTAATCGTAATCAACACACTGCTGTTGGCATCCCCGAAAGAACAGGTCACCTTGTCGCTCGCGAGATTTGCCAATACATCGAGCAGGTAAGTAACGTTAAAGCCTATATCAAGCGCTTCGCCCGAATAACCGATCTCGATTTCCTCGAAGGCCTCCTCCTGCTCCGTATTCGTGCATGAGATACGAAGCTGGCCGTCGGTCAGCGTCCAGCGCACGCCGCGAAACTTCTCGTTTGAAAGAATGGCGACGCGCTGCAAAGCCTGCTGGAGAATACTCCGTTCGATCATAAAATGCTTCTGATAATTGGTCGGTATCACGCGGGTGTAGTCGGGGAATTTCCCGTCGACGACCTTGCTGATCAGGACCACATCCTGGGTCTGAAATTTCACCTGGGTCAGGGCTAGTTCCATGTTGAGGTCGTCGTCGCTGTCGTTCAGCAGCTTGATGAGTTCCTGAACCGCCTTGCGCGGCAGTATGACTTCCAGGGGTTCTGCCGTTTTGGACAGCTTCATGCTTGCGTAGGCGAGCCGGTGCCCGTCGGTGGCAACCACTTTGAGAGTGTCCGCGTTCAGTAGCAAAAGCATTCCGTTCAGGTAATAACGGATATCCTGCTGCGCCATTGCATATTGCACGAGCAATAGCAAGGCTTTAAACGCCTTCTGCGACACGGCTATCCTGGTGGTTGCGGCGGGGACCTGTGCCAGCTTGGGGAAGTCCTCCGCCGGCAGCGTCTGCAGCGTGAAGCGACTTTTGCCTGATTTAACGATCAAACGATTATTTTGCGCCTCTAGGGCAATGTCAGCTTGTTCCGGCAACGCGCGCAAAATGTCCTGGAGTTTGCGTGCAGAGGTGGTGACTGCATATTTGTCGGCACTTTTGTTCTGGTTAGCGAAGCTGGTGGAAACCTGGATTTCGAGATCAGTCGCCAACAATTGCAAACGGTCTTCGACTTGTTCGATCAGCACATTCGACAAGATCGGCAGCGTGTGGCGTTTTTCGACGATGCCGGTTACGGCTTGTAGGGGTTTGAGCAGGTTATCCCGCTTGGTCTGTACTAGTTTCATGATTTATTTATCCTAGTAGTAGTAGTAACAGTCGCTTATTTTGTGGATAAGTGGCTAAGTGCAAGACAGTGGCGACTTCACGGGCTTTTTCAAGACCAATAACCCGTGTGATACTTTGTGGATAGATTGTTGGTGATATTTTCAAGCGCGCAAAATAGAAGCTTATGCACAAGTCAGACCTCGGTTGTTAGCCGCGCAATACCTTGAGTAAAGAATCAAAATCCCTTGTTATTTCATGACTGGTGATTTTTAGTGAGGCGATCTTGCGACAGGCGTGCAAGACCGTCGTATGGTCGCGTCCACCGAAAGCGTCGCCGATGTCCGGCAGACTCAGGTGCGTCAACTCTTTGGCCAGGGCCATTGCGACCTGGCGGGGGCGCGCAATGTTTCGGCTGCGCTTCTTCGAGTACATTTCCGAGACTTTTATTTTGTAGTAATCGGCGACCGTCTTTTGGATATTGTCTATGGAAATCTGCCGACTTTGTAAAGCGAGCAGGTCTTTCAAAGCGTCGCGACAAAGATCGACGGATATTTGCTGGCCTGAAAACCGGGAGTAAGCAAGTATGCGTTTAAGCGCTCCCTCGAGCTCGCGAATGTTGGATTGACTGTGCGTGGCTATGAAAAAAGCCACGCTCTCGTCAAGCTGCACGTTCTCGGCCTCGGCTTTCTTGAGGAGAATCGCTACCCGCATCTCGAGTTCCGGGGGTTCGACCGCGACGGTTAAACCCCAGGCAAAACGCGATATCAGGCGGTTCTCGATCCCCGGAATTTCACGGGGATAGGTGTCGCATGTGATGACCACTTGTTTGCGCGACTCGATAAGCGCGTTGAAGGCGTAGAAAAATTCTTCCTGCGTTCGGCTCTTACCGCTAAAAAACTGAATATCGTCGATCAGCAGCAGATCGAGCGAGTGGTAGTAACGCTTGAAATCGTCGAACGCTTTATGTTGGTAGGCGCGCACGACGTCGGACACGTACTGTTCGGCGTGAATATATCGTATCCTGCTTTGGGGGTTGCGCTGCAGCAGCAAGTTACCAATCGCATGGGTAAGGTGCGTCTTCCCCAATCCAACCCCGCCATAGACGAATAACGGGTTATAGGCTTCCCCGGCGCGCTCGGCGACCTGAATTGCGGCCGCGCGCGCAAGCTCATTAGCCTTGCCCGTTACGAAGGTTCCAAAATTGAACTCCGGGTTAAGGCGGGAGATATCGCGCGTGCCGGGTTTGGTGCGGGTGCTTGCAGGGATCAGCTCTTTCGAAGGACCCGCCGCTTCCTTTTCGGCCAGGACCAAATTGATGATCAACTCGGTGCCGAAGCGTTCCGCGGCGAGTTGCTGGATCTCGATGAGGAAGCGGTCGCGTATCCATTGCAGGACGAAGCGATTTGGCGCGGTCAGGGTGACCAGATTTTCGGTGGCGTGAAACTTGAGGGGTTTGATCCAAGTCTTGAATTGCTGTGGTGGCAGCTGTTGTTCAAAATGGTTCAGACAAGAGCGCCAAAAGCTATTCATCGTGGGGCAGACAATATTGTGTTATGGACAGGCGGGAAAATGCTGCGATAAAGGTTCAAGTTTAGCGTTTTTGGTCGAAGTTATCCACAACCCGTGACATTCGGGTCGGTGGAGTTTACACAGAACCGGATTGACAGAAGCACACGTTAACGGTTGTAATACCGGGCTTTTCAATAAGTTTGGGCAAAGATCATGAAACGCACCTATCAACCGTCGACGACCCGCCGCAAGCGCACGCATGGATTCCGGGTTCGGATGAAAACACGCGGCGGTCGCGTAGTATTGCGTACGCGCCGCGCGAAAGGGCGCGCGCGTCTCGGCGTTTGACGCGCGCCGCTGCAAAATTTTCGTTTTCGCGGGCCAGCCGACTCGAGGGACGGCACGCCTATGCGGCGGTGTTTGCGTACAAGTGCTCGGTGGCAGGGGATTTTTTTCAAGTTTACGCAAGGCCGAACAGCCGCGCGGATCCGCGCCTAGGCATTACGGTTAACAAACGGTTCGTGCCACAGGCGACGTCAAGAAATTACTGCAAACGACTGGCGCGGGAAGCATTTCGTATCCATCAGATCGAACTGGGCGGCGTCGATATTGTGGTACGTTCCCGTTCGGTTGTGTTGCCCGCGTCATCGGCGCAGGCGCGCGCCGAAATCATAGGACTTATGAGACGCGCGCGATGCCTGTGTTGCGAACAAGCCGACGCATTACCACCCCGCTAACACCAGCCGACCATCTGGTTCTGCAATGGATACCCAGCGACTAATTCTGTTCATGCTTTTCACGTTTTCGGTGTTCTTTCTGGTGGAAGCCTGGCAGAAAGACCAGCAGCCGCCGCGCCAGCCGGTGCCGGCAGCCGTGAGCGGGCCGGCGGCGACGCCGGTGCCGACGCCAACCCAAACGCCATCCGCGGCGCCTGCTGCGGCACCGCCGCCGGTCGGCGGCGAATTGGGGAAAGGACAGACCGTACGCGTCGAAACCGACGTTTTCATTGCCGAGATCGACACGGCGGGCGGCGATTTGCGGCGTCTGGAGTTGCGCGCGCATCGCGATACGCTCGATATGAAAAAGACTTTCATGCTGTTGGAACAGCAACCGAACCACATTTACATTGCGCAGTCAGGCCTGATCGGCAACGGCTTGCCGAATCATCGCACCGCCTATACGGCGGACAATCGCGACGTCAAACTCGCCGCCGGCGCCGCGACGCTTGCCGTCCGCCTTACGGCGGTTACGGCCGATGGCATCAAGGTCGTCAAGATTTATAATTTTCGCCGTGACAGCTATGTGATCGACGTTGCGTTCGAGATCGAGAACAAGACCGCCGCGGCAATTCAGCCGGACGCCTATTTTCAGCTGGTGCGTGACAACACGCCGCCCGCGGGCGATTCGGCAATGTTACCCACTTACACCGGCATGGCGATATACACCGACAAGGACAAGTTTCAGAAAATCGCGTTTAGCGACGTGGACAAGGGCAAGGCTGATTATCCGAAGAAAAGCAGCGATGGCTGGATCGCCGTTCTCCAGCATTATTTTCTCACCGCGTGGTTACCCGCGAACAATATTCCGCGCGAGTTCTACATGAAGCAACTCGGCAGCGGGTTGTACGCGGCGGGGGTCATACTGTCGGCCGGCCGCGTTGAACCTGGCGCAAGCATTACCCTTACCGTGCCGTTGTACGCGGGCCCGGAAGAGCAGGACAATCTTTCCAAGCTGGCCCCCGGCCTCGATCTTACGATCGACTATGGCTGGTTAACCGTCATCGCAAAACCTTTGTTCTGGTTTCTGCAATGGTTGTATCAATGGGTGCATAACTGGGGCGTTGCGATCATCATTCTGACGGTGGCCATCAAGGCCGTGTTTTATCCATTATCGGCGGCGAGTTACCGCTCGATGGCGCGCATGCGCATCCTCGCCCCGCGGCTGCAGAAGCTCAAGGACCAGTACGGCAACGACCGTCAGCGCATGAACCAGGCAATGATGGAATTGTACAAAACGGAAAAGATAAACCCGCTCGGCGGCTGCTTGCCTGTTGTAGTACAAATACCTGTTTTTATTGCACTTTATTGGGTTTTGCTGGCAAGTGTCGAACTACGTCAAGCGCCGTTTATCCTGTGGATAGACGATTTATCGCGGGCGGATCCTTATTTTGTGCTGCCGGTGCTGATGGGCGCGACGATGATCTTCCAGACTTATCTCAATCCGGTGCCGCCTGATCCGGTGCAGGCCAAGATAATGAAAATCATGCCGATCGCATTCAGCGTCATGTTTTTCTTCTTTCCAGCCGGACTCGTACTCTACTGGCTGATCAACAACATCCTCTCGATCGCCCAGCAGTGGCAGATCACCCACGCCATGGAGCAAGCCAAGCCGACGCATGGCAAGTGACGCGATAGCCGCCATCGCCACCCCGCCAGGACGCGGCGGGATTGGGGTTGTGCGTATCTCGGGCCAGCATCTCGGACCCATGCTGCGTGGACTTGTCGCTAACGACGTAATTCCGCGGCGCGCCACGCGGGCTGAATTCTTGAATGCCGACGGAAGTATGATCGACCAGGGCTTGGTGCTTTATTTTCCGGCCCCCCATTCATATACCGGCGAAGACGTTATCGAGTTACAAGGACACGGCGGCCCGGTCGTACTGTGGCTATTGCTGCAACGCTGCTTCGAACTCGGCGCACGGATCGCCGAGCCCGGTGAGTTTACCAAACGCGCATTTCTCAACGACAAACTCGACCTCGCGCAAGCGGAAAGCGTCGCTGATCTGATCGATGCGTCGACCGCGCAGGCCGCACGCTGTGCGCTGCGTTCGTTCCAGGGCGAGTTTTCACGTCAGATTGACGCGATGGTCGAAGCACTGACCGAATTGCGCATGCTCGTGGAGGCGACCCTCGATTTTCCGGAAGACGATGTGGATTTGCTGGAACGCGGCAACGCGCACACGCGGCTTGATCAAGTAAGACGGCAGTTGGCGCAGATCATCGCGGCATCGCGCCAGGGAAGTCTGTTGCGCGAAGGCATACAGGTCGTTCTGGCAGGCCAGCCCAACGTTGGCAAATCGAGCCTGTTAAACGCGTTGGCGGGTGTCGAGCGCGCGATTGTCACCGAAATACCCGGCACCACGCGCGATGCGATACGCGAAACCATCAATTTAAGTGGCGTGCCGGTTCACGTCATCGATACGGCCGGCCTGCGCGCGCCGCGCGACCCCGTCGAGCAGATCGGTATCACCAGAACCTGGGAGGCCATAGGCGCAGCGGATTTGGTGCTGTGGATAAGCGATGCGACGCGCAAGGAGACTGCCGTAGAGGACCCTGCGCTGGCCGCGAAATTGCCGGCAGGGGTGCCGCAGTTGCATATCCTGAACAAGATTGATCTCGTCGGCATCGAAGCACACGATTGCAAGCAGGGAGGCGTCACTGAGGTCGCGGTGTCGGCCAAGACCGGTGCGGGTCTGGCTCTGTTGCGCTCAGCAATGCTGGAAGCGGTTGGTTGGGGTGGTAGTGGGGAAGGTGTTTTCATGGCACGTGAACGCCATTTGCAGGCACTACACACCGCGACAGGTCATCTCGATCTGGCGGTTGCCAGAGGTGCGGAACTCGAACTCTTTGCCGAAGAACTGAAGCTGGCGCAAAACGCACTGGCGAGCATTACCGGCGAATTGTCTGCTGACGACTTGCTGGGCAAGATTTTCTCGCATTTTTGCATCGGAAAATAGCCAGTGTCACTCGATGTTTCACGTGAAACATCGGGGGGTTACGGCGCATTGAATTCAGTGCTCACCGTAATCTACTTTGAGGCCAACCGTGCGGCCAATGTTCCACGTGAAACCCCGGGGCGGATTTCACCCAGCGCTACGTTTCGGGATTGTTTTCGGGTATCATTGCGAGCCTGATTTAAGTCAACACAACGCATGCATTTCTCTGAAAAATTTGATGTAATCGTGGTCGGTGGCGGTCATGCCGGAACCGAGGCGGCGCTCGCCAGCGCGCGCATGGGCCGCCGCACGTTATTGCTGACGCATAACGTCGAAACGCTCGGTCAAATGTCGTGTAATCCGTCGATTGGCGGCATAGGAAAAGGCCACCTGGTCAAAGAAATCGATGCGCTGGGCGGCGCGATGGCCGCAGCCACTGATGAGGCGGGAATACAGTTTCGCATCCTCAACTCCAGCAAGGGCCACGCGGTGCGCGCGACGCGCGCCCAAGCCGACCGTATCCTTTACAGGAAGGCGATACGCGGCCGTCTTGAAAATCATCCTAATCTATTGATTTTTCAGCAGTCTGTTGATGATTTGACGATAGAGGGCGAACGCGTGACCGGCGTCGTAACCCAGCTCGGCTTACGCTTTGCCGCTGACGCCGTGGTGTTGACCACGGGCACTTTCCTGTCCGGGTTGGTCCATGTGGGGCTGCAGAACTACCAGGCCGGGCGCGCCGGCGATCCGCCTTCAATCAGCCTGGCGGCGCGGTTGCGAGAACTTAAATTGCCCGTGGGCCGGCTCAAAACCGGTACGCCACCGCGCATCGACGGTCGCAGTATCGATTTTTCGCGGCTTGCGGCACAGCCCGGCGATGATCCAGTGCCGGTGTTCTCATTTCTCGGTTCGCCCGCACAGCATCCACCACAACTGCCGTGCTGGATTACGCACACCAACGAGCTTACGCACGAAATCATTCGTGGCGGCCTCGACCGTTCGCCGCTGTTCACGGGAGTCATCGCAGGGGTGGGCCCGCGCTATTGTCCGTCGATCGAAGACAAGATCACGCGTTTTGCCGACAAATCCTCGCACCAGATATTTCTCGAACCTGAAGGATTGACGGTCAACGAGTTTTATCCCAACGGCATATCGACGAGCTTGCCGTTCGACGTGCAAATCGCGCTGGTACGCTCGATTCAGGGGCTGGAGGGCGCGCACATCACGCGGCCAGGCTACGCGATTGAATACGATTACTATGATCCGCGCGGACTCAAGAGCTCGCTTGAAACCAAGGCGATCAAGGGTCTTTTTTTCGCCGGCCAGATAAACGGCACCACGGGTTACGAAGAAGCGGCGGCGCAAGGGTTGCTTGCCGGTATCAATGCTGCGCGCTTCGTGGCCGGCGACGAGTCGTGGTGTCCGCGCCGCGATGAAGCCTATCTCGGCGTGCTGGTCGATGACTTGATCACGCGCGGCGTATCCGAGCCGTATCGCATGTTCACCAGCCGCGCCGAATATCGCTTGAGCCTGCGCGAAGACAATGCGGATATTCGACTGACGGAAATCGGCCGCCGGCTCGGCGTCGTAGATGACGGTCGCTGGCAGTATTTCGAACGCAAGCGCGAAGCAGTTACGCGCGAGTTCGAGCGCTTGAAGTCGAGCTGGGTCAATCCCAAAGTCGTCGCGCAGCGCGAATACGAGCGGGTGCTCGGACAGGCTGTCGAGCGCGAATATACGCTGCTCGATTTATTGCGCCGGCCCGGCGTGACCTATGGTGCACTGATGACGCTGCCTGACGCCGGCCCGCCGGTGGCCGACCCGCAAGTTGCCGAGCAAGTGGAAATTCAATGCAAATATCAAGGCTACATCACGCGTCAGCAGGATGAGATCACGCGCCAGCAGGCCTATGAAGAAACGCGCTTGCCGGTGGAACTTGATTACCGGCGCGTGCACGGACTGTCAATCGAGGTGCAAGAAAAGCTTAATCAGCATCGTCCGGAAACCCTGGGTCAGGCCGCGCGCATTTCCGGCATTACGCCGGCTGCGATTTCGTTGTTGCTGGTACATTTGAAGCGGGGTTTCGGTGCTGCGCAAAAATCGGCATGAGTGTTGCCGAGCAACTCGCGCAAGGCATAGCGGAGTTGGGCTTGCAGGTGTCTGCCGATATTCGCGCCAAGCTCGTGGATTACCTCGCGTTGATTGCCAAATGGAACCGGGTGCACAACCTCACCGCGGTGCGCGAAACCGGCAAGATGGTCAGCGTGCACGCGCTGGATTGCCTGGCGATAGTGCCGCATTTGCAACCGAATTCGGTGCTCGACGTCGGCAGCGGTGCCGGCTTACCGGGCATCCCACTCGCACTGATGTGGCCGCAGGCCAGCGTCGTTTTGCTCGACAGCAACCACAAGAAAGCGGCGTTCCTGCGCCAGGCTGTAATCGAACTCGGGCTGAAGAACGCCGCGGTGGTGTGCGAGCGCGCCGAGTCGTGGCGTCCGCAACAGGATTTTGATCTCGTGATCTCGCGCGCTTTTTCCGATTTGCCCGAATTTGTGCGGCTCGCCGGGCGCCTGTGCCGCGCTGACGGACTGATCGCGGCGATGAAAGGTGTTTATCCTGACGACGAACTCGCGCAGTTGCCAGCCGATGTCAGGTTGCATGGCACGGTGCCGCTTACGGTGCCGGGATTGCATGCGAAGCGGCATCTGGTTTTACTCGCTCCGGTACGCCCATAATATGACCAAGATACTGGCCATCACCAACCAGAAGGGCGGGGTCGGCAAGACCACCACCGGCGTCAATCTGGCGGCGAGTCTTGCCGCGACCAAACAGCGAGTACTGCTGGTCGACCTCGATCCGCAGGGCAACGCTACGATGGGCAGCGGCATAGATAAGCGCGTGCTGGAGCACACGATTTATCACGTGCTGCTGGGTGAGGCGGAAATAGCCGCGGTGCGCGTGCGATCGACCAGCGGCAATTATGACGTGGTGCCGGCGAACCGCGAACTGGCGGGAGCCGAGGTCGAACTGGTCGACCTCGATCAGCGCGAAACGCGGCTAAAATCAGCGCTTACTACGCTCGAGCATGAGTACGATTTCATCCTGATCGACTGCCCGCCCGCGCTTAATTTATTGACGGTCAACGGGCTGTGCGCAGCCCATGCGGTGCTGATACCGATGCAGTGCGAATACTATGCGCTCGAAGGATTGAGTGATCTGGTGCAGACCATCAAGAAAGTGCGCACTCACCTCAATCCGCAACTCGAGATTGAAGGCCTGCTGCGTACGATGTTCGATCCGCGTAACACGCTTGCGCAACAAGTATCCGCTCAGCTGCAGCAGCACTTCGGCGATAAATTATATCGAACGGTGATCCCGCGCAACGTGCGGCTCGCCGAGGCGCCCAGTCACGGTGTGCCTGCGCTGGGACTTGATAAAGGTTCGAAGGGCGCACAAGCGTATCTCGCGCTCGCCGGCGAAATGCTTAATCGTTCGGCGCCCGCCATCTAGCGGGGATGACCCCTATGGCAAAAATGAAAGGCTTGGGACGCGGCCTCGATGCACTGCTCGGTGGTGACGAAACTACGGCTGTTTCCGGCAGCCCCGATCGACAGGCCGAACTGAATATCGACTTGTTGCAACCGGGTAAATATCAGCCGCGCATGCACTGGGACGAGACGGGTTTAAAAGAGCTGGCCGACTCGATCAAAGCCCAGGGCATCATGCAACCGATTCTGGTGCGCCCGGTCGGCGGTGGAAAATATGAAATTATCGCCGGCGAACGGCGCTGGCGTGCCGCACGGATCGCCGGCCTTGGCGCGGTGCCGGCACTGGTGCGGGCGGTGCCGGACAATGCGGCACTCGCCATGGCGCTGATCGAAAACATCCAGCGCGAGGATCTGAATCCGCTCGAGCAGGCGAACGGCATCCAGCGCCTCATAACAGAATTCGGCATCACCCACGATAAAGCGGCCGAAATGGTCGGCCGCTCGCGCAGCGCGGTAACCAATTTGTTGCGGCTGCTGGCGCTTGCCGAACCCGTGCGCAACCTCGTGCAGGAGGGCCGGCTCGACATGGGCCACGCGCGCGCATTACTGGCCTTGGCGGGCATGCAACAAATTGAGACGGCACGCCTGATCGCAGAGCGGGGAATGTCGGTACGCGAGGCCGAACGGCTGGTGGGGCGTCTCGTCAAGGGAGTTGCGGGCAAGAAAACGCGCCGCGTTACTGATCGCGACATACTACGCTTGCAGGAAGAGTTATCGCAAAAGCTGGGCACCGCGGTGGCGATCAAGGCCGGCGCCAGGAAGGGCAGCGGCAAATTGACGATCGCGTATAGCACGCTGGATCAACTCGATGCACTGCTCGCGCGGCTTAAGCGCTGACCGCGGAGCGGTTGTTGCGGTGCAATCTGGTTTGACGCGAGACACTCGAGCTTAGTAAAATCGATAGGTTTGCTCTTTGGACTATCCGGGTGGCTTTCAAAATCGAGAGCAAACCACTGCGCACGGTTCTGCGCTGGCAGTTTTATACCACGGCGGCACTGGCGCTGATGGCCGGTATTTGGGCCGGTATGCACGGCGCATTTTCTGCGTTGCTGGGTGGTTTCGTAAGTTGGGCGGCAGGGCTGGTCTTTGCGCTGATGGTGTCCGGTGGTCGGGTAAGAACCGCCGGAGCGACGTTGCGCATCCTGTTCCGGGCGGAAGCCAGCAAGATTATGCTGATGATTTTCCTGTTGTGGCTGGTGCTGACGACTTACCAGGACGTCGTGCCGGTCGCGTTTTTTGTCGGATTCGTCGCCGCGGTGCTGGTGTCCCAGGCGGCGTTGCTAGTGCGCGAGAGTTAAGACGATTTAGGAAAGATTGATGGCTTCCGCAGCCGAAATGAACCCCACCGAATACATCGGTCACCACCTGACCTTCCATACCCGTCAAATCGGCGACGGTGGCTTTTGGACGCTCAACGTCGACACGGTGGCCACCTCCGCATTGCTTGGCGTCATCGGCTTTGGATTTATGTGGTTGATTGTGCGCGGCGCTACGGCCGGCGTACCCGGCAAGCGCCAGGCATTTGTCGAACTGCTCATCGACTTCGTCGACGAGCAGGTCAAGGGCATCTTCCATGGCGCGCGTGGATTTATTACGCCGCTGGCGATAACCGTGTTCGTGTGGGTGCTGCTGATGAATGCGATGGACTTTCTGCCCGTCGATTGGGTTGCGCTAGGGACCCATCACGTCAACGAGCAGGGATTCCGGATTGTTCCCACTGCCGACGTTAATACGACGTTTGCGCTTGCGTTGTCGGTGTGGCTCCTGATGCTGTTCTACACGATCAAGGTAAAAGGACTTGTCGGCTGGATACACGAACTCTTTTGCGCGCCGTTCGGCAGCAATCCTTTGCTGTGGGTATTCAATTTCCTGTTTAACCTTGTCGAGTATGTGTCCAAACCGCTGTCCCATTCCCTGCGCCTGTTCGGAAATATGTACGCCGGTGAAATTATTTTCCTGCTGTTGTGGATGATGGCGGCGACCAGCATTGCCGGTACAATATTCGGCGCTTTTCTGGGTTTGGGCTGGGCGATATTTCACATCCTGATTGTCGTGCTCCAAGCTTACATTTTCATGATGCTCACCATCGTCTATATCGCGATGGCGCACGAAAGCCACTGATTCTTCAGACTCACCTCAAACCCGTTCAAGAAAGGACAACAAAATGGACAAGTTACAGCTAATGGCACAGATTCAGGCATACACCGGGATCGGCATCGGCCTGATGATCGGCCTGGGCGCGCTGGGCGCGTGTATCGGCGTCGGCATTATGTGCAGCCGCTTTCTGGAGGGCGCTGCGCGCCAACCCGAACTGATGCCGCAACTGCAGGCCAAAGTTTTCCTGCTGCTCGGCTTGATCGACGCCTCGTTCATCATTGGCGTGGGCCTCGCGATGTTCTTCGCATTCGCGAACCCGCTGTTGGCTGTTCTCCGATAACGAAGCGGACTGGAAGGTCCCGCAAGGGAACATCATGAATATAAATTTGACGCTTTTCGCACAGGCGATCTCGTTCGCGGCGTTTATCTGGTTCACGGCCAGATTCATCTGGCCACCCCTGATGCGCGCGGTCGAAGCCCGCCAGAAACAGATTGCCGACGGTCTCGCCGCGGGCGAAGAAGGCAAGCGCTCGCTCGAGTTGTCCGCGCAGCAGGCGAACGAGGAAATTGCCAGGGCGCGCATGCGCGCCGCCGAGATTGTGGGGCAGGCGGAGAAACGCGCTTCCCAAATGATCGAGGAAGCGAAAACCTCTGCGCGCGACGAAGGCGGCCGGGAAAAGGCCGCGGCGAAGGCCGAGATCGAGCAGGAAGTTTCGCGCGCGCGCGAAACGTTGCGCAAACAGGTGGCCGCGCTGGCCGTGGCAGGCGCCGAAAAAATTCTGCGCCGCGAGGTCGACGCCAAGACGCACGCTGATCTGCTGCAAGCGGTGCAGGCGGAGCTGTAAGGCGGGGTCATGGCAGAAACGATCACCATCGCGCGCCCGTACGCTGAAGCCGCTTTCAAACTGGCGCGGGAAAAATCATCGTTCGGCGCGTGGTCGGAGATGCTGCGGCTCCTAGATATCGTCGTGCGCGACGAACGCGTCGCCCGCTGCATAAATGATCCCAACGTGAGCGGCCAGCAGCTCGAGAACCTCGTCTTGGGCGTCTGCGGCGAGCAGCTTGACGGCGCGGGCAGGAATTTCGTGCAGATACTGATCAGCAACGACCGCTTGGCGGTGGTGCCCGCAATTCTCGAATTGTTTGAACAACTCAAGCGCGAGCACGAAGGCGTAATCGAAGCGCAGATCGTCTCGGCTTTTGCCATCGATGGCGCGCAAGTCGATCTCTTGGTGAAGAAGCTCGAATCAAAATATCAGCGCAAAGTACGCGCCGAGGTCAGTATCGATGCGCAATTGATCGGCGGCGTGAAAATCGTGGTCGGCGACAAGGTATTCGATGCGACCGTGCGCGGCAAATTGGATGCGATGTCGGCAGCGCTTATCCGTTAGGAGTTTTAGATGCAACTTAATCCGTCAGAAATCAGCGAACTCATCAAGAGCAGGATCCAGAACCTGGGCGCCACCAGCGAGGCGCGCACCCAGGGCACGGTCATTTCGGTCACCGACGGCATTTGCCGCGTGCACGGACTTGCCGACGTCATGCAGGGCGAGATGCTCGAGTTCCCGAAGAACACCTTCGGGTTGGCGCTCAACCTCGAGCGCGATTCGGTCGGCGCGGTCGTGCTCGGCCCCTACGAGCATATTTCCGAGGGCGACCCGGTTAAATGCACCGGCCGCATCCTCGACGTGCCGGTGGGGCCGGAGTTGATCGGGCGCGTGGTGGACTCGCTAGGTCAGCCGATCGACGGCAAAGGGCCCATCAACGAGAAAGAACGCGACGTGATCGAAAAAGTCGCGCCCGGCGTGGTGTGGCGAAAATCGGTGTCCCAGCCGGTGCAGACAGGGCTTAAATCGATCGACGCGATGGTGCCGGTAGGCCGTGGCCAGCGCGAACTTATCATCGGCGACCGGCAGACCGGCAAGACGGCGGTCGCAGTCGACACCATCATCAACCAGAAAGGCAAAGACCTGATCTGCGTATACGTCGCGATCGGCCAGAAAGCCTCGACCATCGCCAACGTCGTGCGCAAGCTCGAAGAACACGGCGCGATGGCTTATACCATCGTGGTCGCGGCGTCCGCCTCCGAGTCCGCCGCGATGCAATATATCGCTCCCTATTCCGGTTGCACGATGGGCGAATACTTCCGCGACGTATACGCAGATCAGGTCTTTGCCTTTCTGGTTGATGATGGTGTCGACTGCGACCGCCGTCTTGCCGGTC